>NZ_DBEZHV010000007.1:0-190413 GCF_048189965.1 Olsenella phocaeensis
GGACGTGGTCGTGGACGGGCACGCCTACGTGACGGGCGGCGTGCCCGCCTCCGTCGGCGCCGAGGGGCTTCCCGCGCTGGGGCTCTGCGCGCACATCGACTCGGTGAGCGACGTGCCTGCCAAGGGGGTCCGTCCCCACGTCGTGCGCTACGAGGGGGGAGACCTGGTCTCCGGCGTGGTGGACGGCAAGCCCGTCGCCACGACCCAGGAGCAGTTCCCCGACCTCAAGGGCCTTGTGGGCGAGGACATCGTCTGCAGCGACGGGCGCACGCTCCTCGCGGCCGACGACAAGGCGGGTGTGGCCGAGATCTGCTCGCTCCTGCACCGCATCCAGCAGGACCCCGACATCCCGCACCCAGCGCTCAAGATAGCCTTCGTTCCCGACGAGGAGATAGGCCATGGCGCGCGGCTGCTCGACCTCGAGAAGTTCGGGGCGAAGTGGTGCTACACCGTGGACGGCGAGGCCCTGGGCGAGTTCAGCTACGAGACCTTCAACGCCATGGAGGCGACGGTGACCGTCCACGGCGTCATGGTGCACCCGGCCGTGGCCAAGGACATCATGATCAACGCCATCACCGTGGCGAGCGAGTTCCAGCAGATGGTGCCTGCCTTCGAGCGCCCCGAGCACACCGAGGGTCGCGAGGGCTTCTACCACCCCATTCGCATCGAGGGCACGGCGAGCGACGTCCGGCTGACCTACATCATCCGCGACCACGACTCCGGGCGTTTCTTCGCGCGCGAGGAGACCCTGCGCAAGATCGCGGCCTTCCTGAACGACCGCTACGGTGCCGACACGGTGAGCGTGGACTCCCGCATCCAGTATCGCAACATGGGCGAGCACCTGACAGGCATGGACTTCCTGGTCACCAACGTGCTCGAGGCGCAGGAGGAGCTGGGCATCCCCACCAAGGTCATCGCCATGCGCGGAGGCACCGACGGGAGCCAGCTCACCCTGCGCGGCCTGCCCTGTCCCAACCTGGCCACGGGTGGCTACAGCGCCCACTCCGTGAGGGAGTTCATCCCCGTGAGGAACATGGTGCTCACGGTCGACCTGCTCCAGCGCCTGGTGGGCAAGTTCGCCGTGCCCCAGCAGGCGTAGGGGGGAGGGGACGGGGGAGAGGCCCCGCCATCCCGCGTCGAACCCTACCCTGGGCCCTGCCGCCCGCAGGCGAATCCCTGCCTCTGGGCTGGGGATTGAGCCGCATACAGAAGAACGCCGCCCGCACGCCAAGCGCCCGTGGGCGGCGTTCGCCTTACCCCCTAAGGTAGTGGCTGAGAGAGTCATGCACGTTGGTGGGAAGTTCGAGGATGGGGGAGGTTCCATGCGCGGCAGGCACGGAGGGGCGATTCGCCCATGACCCTGCAGATGCTTGCCGGCCTCACTGCCGCCGTGCCCGTGGTCGCCACCGCCATCGAGCTGGTGGGGAATCCGGGACTCTCCGAGCGCCACCACAGCCACCACGACACCTACATCGTGTCGGGCCAATTCTCGCGCATGCTGGTCATGGCCATGGTCTTCATGGGTGCCTTGGGCCTCATGCTGGGCTGGCTCTGCGCGCTGGGCGCCTTCAAGGCGGACACGACCGTGGTCTTCGCCTTCTTCCTGGCCTTCCTCCTGGTCACCTTCTCCTTCTGGCTTGCGATCAAGCACTACCGCGTGGTCACCTACGTGGACCGCATGCGCATCACACCCTTCGTGGGCCTCACGCGCACCGTGCGCTATCGCGACATCGCGCGAATCGAGTGGGCGAGGCCCAACGCCCTCGTGGGCTACCAGAGCGTGCGTGTCTTCGAGCGGGGCAAGAGAGGCTCCATCACCATCTGGGGGTCACTCGACGTGGACCAGATCCTGCTGCGCATCAACCGCTTCGACGCTCTGGACTCGGGGCTGTAGCGGCGGTTGCTCCTGGGCCTCTTTTCGGTCGAAGCGCGATGGTAAAATCAACAGCAAAATTTTGCTGTTGATTTTGCTGTTGATTTTCGGCTGCAATCGTTGATTTGGAGAGTCTCATGAGGAAAACGAAGACGCTTGAATTCAGAGAGGAGATTTCAAACAGCTTTCTCAAAACTGTGTCCGCCTTTGCGAACTATGAGGGCGGGTCAATCCTGTTTGGCGTGGACGACGCGGCGCGGGTTGTGGGGCTTGGCAACGTACGGGCAGCCTGCCTTGACATCGAAAACAAGGTCAATGATTCTATTTCTCCCCGCCCCGACTATGAGCTTCTGCCCAACACGAAAGACTCCACTGTCGAGCTCGTGGTTCGTCCGGGGAGGTCAAAGCCGTATCTCTATCGCGCCAAGGCATACCGACGTAGCGATAGCTCGACCGTCGAGGTGGATCCCATCGAGTTCAGGAGGCTCGTGCTCGAGGGGAGTAACCTTTCGTACGAGCGGCTGAGCTCAAGAAGCCAGCAGTTTACCTTCGAGACGCTCGGCTCGGCGCTGAAATCCACGGTTGGCATTAAGAATTTCGACACGGACACCCTCAGGACGCTCGAGCTCTACTCGGACGAAGATGGCTACAACAATGCCGCTGCCCTGTTGGCAGACAAGAACGATTTGCCCGGCTTTGACATGGCTCAGTTTGGAGAGAGCATCAGCGTAATTCTGCGTCGGGAGACGAGTGCCGGGAAGTCCGTGTTGCTCGAATACGAAGATGCAGTCCGCATGTACAGGGATTGCTACTGCTGCGAGCGGATTTCTGGGTTCGAGCGAACCAAGATCGAGCGCATACCCTCCGAGGCGTTTAGGGAGGCAATCGCGAACGCATTGGTTCATAGGACCTGGGATGTGCCTGCCCACGCGCGCATCGCGATGTATCCCGACCGGGTGGAGGTGTCATCCCCTGGCGGCCTGCCAACGGGCATCTCGGAGGAGGAGTACCTTGCTGGCATGGTTTCGATCAGGCGAAACCCCGTTCTTGCCAACGTGTTCTACCGGTTGGGCCTCATAGAGGCATTTGGAACGGGGGTTCAGCGTATCCGGGACGCATATGCCAGCAGCAAGACAACGCCGCGTTTCTTGGTGATGGAGAACACCATCACCGTGATCCTTCCGGTGACAGTTGCCGACCTTGGGCTCACCGACGATCAACGGCTCGTGTATGGGCTGTTGAGCCCTACCGTTCCTCGGCCTTCGGGAGAGCTGCTGGGTATGGTCGACTTCGGAAGGTCAAAGCTATCGCGCATCCTCAAGGAGCTCATTGAGCTTGGGCAGGTCTTTACGGTTGGGGCCGGCAGGGGGCTCAAATATAAAAGGGGCAATTGAGACCGTGCTTCTTGTGAGTTTGAGTCGCAAGCCCCTGGTTGATGAGTAATTTGCACGCTTGTGTCCAGGAACGGTGGGCTCGGGTTCCCTGTACTAGAATGTCTTAAGCGTCCCTGTATCCACGGATTCGAACTTTAGCTACGCGGGCGACGGCCCGCTTCCAGGAGTTTTTAGCTATGGAAAGACCCAAAGACGATCGACGCGGCCACTCGGGCGGCGCCAAGAGCCACCGCAGACACCTGGCCATGTATGGGGTTGCGGGTGGTCTAGGCGCTGCCATCCTCGCCGTTGGTGCGGTGGGGGAGGCCGTCGCGATGGTGCGCGACGCGCGACTCAAGCCCAAGCAGGAGGCCCTGGCTCCTGTCACGCGCGAGAGGGCCCAAGCGGTCGTTTCCGAGGCCACCTATGGCACGGGCATCGTGATCGAGGAGGAGCAGATTCCCCCCGTTCCCGGCTCGCGCGACACAAAGGCATATCACATTGCCAAGCGGGTCTTCGACGTGGCGTTCTCGAGCGTAGCGGTGGTCGTGGGCTTCGTTCCCACCGCCGCCATCTGCCTTCTTGTGGCGTTGGACAGCAAGGGGAGCCCCATCTACGCCCAGCGGCGTGTGGGGCGCTATGGCATACCTGTGGACATCCTCAAGATCCGCACCATGGTGGCTGATGCGGACGACGTGGAAAAGCACCTCAATCCCGAGCAGCTGCAGCAGTGGCTGTCCGAGCACAAGGTGGATGACGACCCGCGCGTGACCAAGGTCGGTAAGTTCCTGCGCAAGACCTCGTTGGACGAGGTGCCCCAGTTCCTCAACGTCCTCTCTGGCTCCATGAGTGTGGTCGGCCCGCGCCCTGTCGAGCCGGACGAGCTGGCGGCCTACGGTCAGAGCGTGGCGGAGTTCCTCAGCGTCACCCCCGGCATCACGGGCTGGTGGCAGGTCAAGGCCAGAAACGACGCCACCTACGAGGACGGCTCGCGTCAGAGGCTGGAACTCGAGTACATCCGCGACCGCAGCCTTGGGAGGGACCTCCTCTGTGTCTTCGGCACCTTCCATGCCATGTTTGGCTCGCAGAAGACGGGCCGCTGATGGACGGCCAGAAGACAGATCCAAAGCTACGGGTGGCTGTTGCCGCCCACAAGCCCTACTGGATGCCCGACGATCCCGTATTCCGGCCCTGTTGGGCAGGGGCGGCCCTTCACGCCGATGGCATCCCCGAGAACTGGGCACGTGACAACGAGGGTGAGGGCATCAGCCAGAAGAACAGGAACTACTGCGAGCTCACGGTGCTCTGGTGGGCGTGGAAGAACCTCAGGGCCGACTACCTGGGGCTAGCCCACTATCGGCGCTACTTTGCCAGTGCGCAGACGGGGGAGAAGAAGTCGCGTATCGCGTCAGGTGACTATCTCATGGGGCAGCTCGACAAGGCCCCCGTCATCCTCCCAAAGAAGCGCAACTACCTCATAGAGACCAACTACTCCCAGTACGTGCACGCTCACCACGAGGAGGACCTTGCACAGACCAGGGCGATACTGGAGGAGAGGTACCCTAGCTACCTTGCTGCGTACGATGCCTCTATGGGGCGCATGACGGGCCATCGCTTTAACATGTTCGTCATGAGGGCCGATCTCTTTGGCTCGTATTGTGAGTGGCTCTTCGACGTGCTGGGAGAGCTGGAGCGGCGGCTGGACATCAGTGGCTACAGTGACTACGACAAGCGCGTGTACGGTTTCGTCTCCGAACGTCTGCTTGACCCTTGGATCGAGACCAACCACATCGACTATGTCGAGCTGCCTGTCGTCAACTTGGAGGACCAGCACTGGGTGAAGAAGGGGACGAGCTTCCTGAAGAGGAAGTTCACTGCAGAAAAGTAATTATTCAAAAGGGACGTTGATTATCTATGCTTAACTTTGCTGTAGGACCAGTTCCTTCTAATGATCAAGTGCGTGCCATAGGATCGCAAGATATTCCATATTTCCGCACCAAAGAATTTTCTGAAATAATGCTCCAAAACGAGCGGATGCTCTGTGGTCTAGCGCATGCACCCAAAGACTCCAGGGTATGCTTCATCTCTGGCTCTGGCACTGCAGGTATGGAAGCTGCCGTGATGGGGACTCTTGATCGGCAAGATCGAGCCCTTGTGGTTGATGGGGGAAGCTTTGGCCACAGGTTTGTTGAGATGCTCAGTCGGCATCATATACCACACGATGTAATAAAGCTGGTGTACGGGACTGCCCTATGCGAAGGTGATTTACTACCCTATGAGGACAAAGGTTATACGGCGTTTCTGATTAACTTAGGGGAGACCTCGCAGGGCATCCTATACGATGCGGAGCTTATCGGAAGCTTCTGCGCGCGAAACGGCCTATTCCTCATCGTTGACACCATTAGCTCATTTTTGGCGGATCCATTCGACATGGAAGCCATTGGCGCCGACGTCATGATTACTGGATCACAGAAAGCCCTAGCCTGCCCTCCTGGCGTTGCTCCGATAATTCTTTCGCCAGTCGCCATGGAGCGCATCAACCGTATTGAGCAGCCGTGCATGTATCTTGACCTTCGCCTTGCGCTTGAGAACGGCAAGAGGGGGCAGACTCCCTTTACGCCTGCGGTTGGCACGTTGCTGCAAATATATGCACGTCTTCAGGCCATAGAAGATAGCGGTGGGGCTGCTGCCGAGGTATCTCGAGTTGCTCGTATCGCTCAAAATTTCCGTGATTTAATAGTAGATTTGCCGCTTGATCAAAGGCTTACCTCCCCATCAAACGCAGTCACCTATTTGTCCACGAGAGATTGCTCCGCTCGTAAAATATTCGAGGTTCTTAAGGATGAATATGAGATTTGGGTTTGTCCCAATGGGGGTGCATCTGCCGAGAAATCTTTCCGTGTCGGTCACATTGGTGAGCACGATTTTGCGGACAACGCCTTGCTTGTCGCGGCTTTGAGAGACGTCTGTCGACGTGGCCTTATGGGCTGAGGTGGATGTCTGTATGAAAAGGGTAATCACATACGGAACTTTTGACCTATTGCATTACGGTCACGTGCGCTTATTAGAGCGTGCTCGGTCCCTTGGCGATTATCTTGTGGTTGCCGTCACAACGGATGACTTTGACATTGCGCGGGGAAAAATCAACGTGCAGCAGTCTCTTGCGGAGCGCATGGACGCAGTGAGAGAGACCGGTCTTGCCGACGAGATTATCGTCGAGGAGTACGAAGGCCAGAAAATCGATGACATCCAAAGGTTGGGGATCGATGTTTTCACCGTCGGTTCGGACTGGGTTGGTCAGTTCGACTATCTAAAAGAGTATTGCGAGGTAGTCTATCTCGACCGTACAGAGGGAGTTTCAAGTACCCAGATTCGATCTGAGCGAAAGCGGATGCGCCTTGGGCTTGTAGGCGACGTCCCCTTCCTTGCCAAGTATCTATCCGAGAGTACTTACGTAAATGGGCTGGAGGTCCGTGGAGTTTGCGCCAAGCGACCCGAGGGCCTTCAGGATGGTCTTCGTAGCCTTGAGATTGTAACTAGTTCGATTGATGAACTTCTTGCTGGCGTGGATGCCGTCTACATTGCTTCGGCTCCGGAAGAACACTATTGGCAAATAAAGAAAGCCCTGAGCCAAGGCGTGCATGTGCTATGTGAGTCTCCAATAACTTTGGATGTACGAAGCTACGAGGAACTAGAGCATCTTGCAGATACACGTGGCATTCGCCTGCTTGAGGCGATACGTCCAGCCTATAGCACTGCTTTCAAAAGACTTTGTTTATTGGTGAAGAGTGGCGTAATTGGGCGTGTGACCGCCGTTGATGCCACTTGTACAAGTTTGAGCGAGGGTCTGGGCAGCTCGTCAAAGATTCCTGCTGGGGCGTGGGGAAGTATGGGCGAATGGGGCCCTATCGCAATGCTTCCTGTATTCCAGATTCTCGGGACGGGATTCATTGATCTGCAGATGACCTCCCGCCGTTTTGATACCAAGGAAACGCTCGATGCCTTCTCAAGGGCAGAGTTTGTCTTTCCGGATGCCGTTGCCTCAATAACAGTCGGAAAGGGCGTCAAGTCCGAAGGTGATCTTGTGGTCTCCGGAACACGCGGATACGCCTATGTTCCCGCTCCCTGGTGGAAGACTGATTACTTTGAGCTTAGGTTCGAGAATCCTGCGGATAATCGTAGATATTTCTATCAACTGGACGGTGCAGGGGTTCGCAATCAGCTCGCCTCGTTCGTGCTAATGGTAGAGAATGGGTTGGAGACGCGCTACATTGCTCCAGAAACGTCGCACGCAATTGTAAAGGTAATGTCTGATTTCGTAGATGGGAGGAATGTGACGCAGATTTCTTAGCGTCATGCCTGCTGTCATGGGAAAAGCTCAAGCGGATTTAATAGCCACTGGTGACCTGCGCAGAATGCAGCTAGAGGAACTGGGAATACTCAAAGAGTTTGTTGCCTTATGCAAAAAGCACGACTTAAAGTATTTCTTGATCGGTGGCACGCTATTGGGTGCCGTTCGACATCACGGCTTTATTCCCTGGGATGATGACATCGACATTGCCATGCCTCGGGATGACTATGAAAGGTTCCTGTCCCTACCTTCCTCTGAATTTCACGAGCCGTTCGCCCTTTGTACATTTGAGAATGATGGCGCCTATAGATACCCCTGGGCACGTATGATTAGCCATAACATGCGAGAAATAAATCGCATGGCAAACATTCCGCGCGTTGAATATTCTTGGATTGACCTCATTCCGCTTGATGGTATTCCGAATCCTGGCATCATGAGGGCGCTGCACAAGGTACGGCTGAGCTTCTGGTGGAATCTCAATCAAATCGTTCAGTTTGATGAGCTAGTTGATCAGAGACGCCGACGTAGCACGATTGGTTCTGCATCTGTCAAGATTGCCTCGTGCTTCAGATGGCTCAACCACTTGGTTCCCTATAAGACCTGCCTCCGTGCGCTCAACAAGATCCTCAAAGAGTGTCCCTACGAGTCTGACACACACGATGTCCTTAACTTCCTCGCTGCCTTTGGCTTCGACGAGACCTTTCCCCGTTCTTCTTTTGCCACCAGTGCGCTTTACCAGTTCGAGGGGGAGAGGTTCGTTGGTCCCGCTGACTTCCAGACGGTCTGCGAGACAATATATGGACCCACCTACATGGAGTTTCCGCCCGAAGAAGACAGAAACAAGCACCATGCGGAGATAATCGATGACTGAGCCAACAACTGAGTTAAAACCCAAATTGATAAAAAACAAAGCCGAGCGTCTCTCTATTGACGAAATCCATGAGGCTTGCATGACGCTGCTTGAGGAGTTTGATGCGTTATGCCGTTCGAATGGATTGCGTTACGACATTGTAGGCGGGACGCTATTGGGTGCCGTTCGACACCGTGGCTTCATTCCCTGGGATGATGACGCCGACGTATCCATGCCCCGTCCCGACTATGAGCGTCTTTTGGACCTTTGCCTCGACTTTGGCGCGAAGCTTCAGCCGAGGCGTCGGATTGTATCGCTGAGGGACAAGAGCTTTCCACGCCACTATGCACGCTATGTCCGAACCGACCTCTTGCGTGACGCAAGATTTGCCTCTGATGAGGACTGTCCCTATTTTGGCATTGACATCTTTCCTCATGATGGCATTTCTGAGGACACAACGGAGTTTTCGCGTCAGATCAAGCGCATCGAGCGCTTGCGACGACTTCTGTTGATTAGTACGTCTAGGAAGGGCTCCAGCAGCAGGGGGAAAAGCGTTGCCCTGGCCAAGGACCTGGTGCGCCCGCTTCTCAAGTTGTACGGAAGCTACAGAATCGCATCGAGGCTCAATGCGGAGTGCTCACGAGTTCCTTTTGAAACTGCAAAATATGTGGGTGGAATTGCAGGGATGTATGGACTAAAGGAACGTTGGTCGAAAGAACAAATGCTCCCTCAAACGGAGTTCGACTTCGGACGCCTTAGGTTGTTGGGCTATAAAAATTATGATATCTATCTTTCTAACTTGTACGGTGAGTACATGACTCTGCCCCCAAAGGACAAGCGCGTACCCCATTTTGATTCCTTCTACTGGGCATAGCACCTGATAGTTGTCAATTTGGACGCTTGCGTGCCTTTGGACCTAACGTTGACAAGGTGGTTATGGCTGCTTGGAGTGCATGCGCTATCGTATAGACGTCAACATTGCGCGTCTCAAGACTATTCGAGCGTCATGCCGAGAGGAAGCTCATGAACATTGCGGTTATCTTCGCAGGCGGAGTAGGAAGACGCATGCGCTCAAAGGACCTACCAAAGCAGTTTTTGGTTATCCATGGCAAGCCCATCATCGTGCGTACCGTCGAGCTGTTCGAAAAGCATTCGGATATTGATGCCGTTGTGGTGGCATGTGTTCCCGAATGGATAGAGTACTGTGAACAGCTTTTCTCTCAGTATGGCTTCAATAAAGTAGCCAAGGTGGTTGCAGGGGGTACGACGGGACAAGAGTCCATCTACAAGGGGCTTCAAGCTGCAGAGGTTGTGTCGGGTGGTGAAAGGAGCGTGGTGCTCGTACACGATGGCGTGAGACCCCTTATCTCTGAGTCGACCATCACTGATAACATCGATGCTGTGCGGACGTATGGCTCTGCGGTTACCTGTGTTCCTGCCAAAGAAACAGTAGTGGAGATAGATGAGGGGGGAGAGGTAGTTAAGGTTCCGGAACGTAGCCATATTCGCTTTGCTAGAGCACCTCAAAGCTACTGGTTGGATGAATTAATTGCAGCACATGGGCGCGCCATTGCCGATGGGCGGGAATTTGTCGACTCCGCTTCGATGATGAGAGCATATGGTCACTCTCTCCATCTTGTGGATGGGCCGGAGGAGAATATAAAAATTACCACTCCTGGTGACTTCTTTGCCATGAGGGCAATACTTGATGCGCGCGAGAACGAGCAGATTTATGTCAGCTAGGCAGCGTTCGAATTCGGACCGGAGGAAGCCGATGGTGCCTGTCGTTTGGTCCCGTGTGCTCGACGAGGATTTTTCCCGCATTCCCAGGGACGAGTTCGAGCCGTTCCATGGGAAGACCGTCCTCGTAACGGGCGCTACAGGACTCGTTGGCTCACTTATAGTGAAGGGCTTCGTCTATGCCCGCGAGACATATGGGATAGACACAAGGGTCATGGCTGTCGTGCGCGATGGGTCGAAGGCACGGAGGACCTTCGCGCCCCACTGTGGCCAGCTTGATCTGGTGGTCTGCGATCTTATGCACGACGTGCCCAAGATAGACGGGGAAGTTGACTATATCGTCCATTGTGCCGCGATTACACAGTCGAAGCTCATGGTAGAGCGCCCTGTCGATGTCATCGACCTGTCCGTCTGTGGGACTAGGTCGGTCCTAGGAATGGCTGTCCAAAAGCGTGCACGCATGGCATACCTCTCATCGATGGAGGTGTACGGGACGATTCCGGGGAAAGACAGGGTGGGAGAAGACCAGCTCGGCTTCATCGATCTGGGGTCAGTGCGCTCCTGTTACCCGGAAAGCAAGAGACTGTGCGAGAACCTCTGCGTCGCTTTTGCGGTGCAGCACGGCCTCGACGTGTCAATCCTCAGGCTGGCTCAAACCTTTGGCGCCGGTGTAGGCCGCACGGAAAGTCGAGCCGTCGTCCAGTTCGCTCGCAAGGCGGCAGCGGGAGACGATATCGTTCTCAAGACGAGGGGTCTTTCGGAGGGAAACTACGTCTATGCTTCCGATGCGGTGAGGGCCATCCTTCTAGTACTCCTGAAGGGTGAGGCCCGAGAGGCATACAACGTCTCCAACGAGTCAACCCACATGACTATCCGTGAGCTTGCGCACTTTGCCACTAGGGTCTTTCCCACAAGGGGGAGTCGGGTTGTCATAGATGTCGACGAGCAAAATTCCAGTGGTTATGCGGCGGACGTCAGGCTGTTCCTCGATTCTTCTAAGCTTCGACGTCTTGGCTGGGAGCCGCAGGTCGACCTTGGCGAGGCCATGCTTCGTACCATCGCGTATCTGGAAGAGCAGGACGAACCCCGGGAGGACTAGAACCTTGACCCCGTCTGCCCCTGACATGGCCGTCGGCGTGCGCGTGAGCGTAATCGTGCCGGTATACAACTCGGATGAGTTCGTACGCCATACCGTAGAAACACTGCTGCAGCAGGACTTCGAGGACTTCGAGGTTCTGCTGATGGACGATGGATCGTCCGACAGCAGTGGATCGATTTGTGACGACATGGCAGCTCACGATAAAAGGGTACGCGTTTTCCATCTCGAAAACGGTGGCATGTGCCGGGCCAGGAACCTGGGAATCGAATACGCAAGGGGAGAGTACGTCTCCTTCTGCGACAACGACGACGAGTGCCTTCCGGGCTTTCTGTCCGCCAACTTTAATCTGGCATACAGGTATGGTGTCGACTGCGTCCGCTTCGGTCGCAGGCACGACCTCATCATGGGTGGGCGGGTGTGCCGGACGGACGTGCTGTGCCCCTCCAAGGAGGAGGTGCTGTGGGGTGATGACGTCGTCGAGCACTACGATACGGTCATGACAGCAGGCTCGGGAGTCTGGACTGGCATGTACCGACGGTCGACCATCCTTGAGAATGGCATCAAGTTCGATGAGAGGCTGAGGAGCGGTTACGAAGACCACATCTTCAACGCACGGTTTATGGAAGTGGCCAACGGCGTAGCCCTTAACCCCTCTGTTCTCTACGTCTGGTCTCAGCGCGCGTCGCACAGTGCGTCAATGAAAATTCGGGATGACTACTTCCTTGGCCTTCGCTTGGCGGCCTTGGCAGAAACGAGGTTGCTTGACAGAAATGGATTCTCTGGCAGGAGGCCAGACATATACGCGAAGTGCATGTGCTTCTATCTGCACAACGGTCTCAGCATCTCGAGCAAAAGTGGGGCGAGTGTCAGCCTGGAGGCGAATCGTCCCTTTTACGAGTCCTTACGTCAGACGTTTTGCGAAAGTGGCGTCCACCGTTTGGACGAAAAGTGCCTAAGGCCGCGTGACCGCCTGGCCTATCACCTGTTGTGGTCTGGACGCTACCGCGTCCTCCATCTTGCCTGCATGGTTGTATATGGAGCTAAATATCGTCTAAGGCATCCTCACGTCTAAGTGCTCCGCGCATATGCCGACGGAGTTGCAAGATATACGTACCTAGGCTTCCGGTAAGCCAGAGCGTTACGATGACGGCGAGCACCACGATTACCAGCACGCTCGTGTTCAGCATTCTGCTGAACACGTACTCCTCACGCTCGAGATCGAATAGGTTGCTCCCTACGTACAAGAAGGGCACGACGACTGCGGGGATGGTGTGCCTTCGGGCGTACTCGTACATCGCCTCGAAGATACCTCCTGCTGCAGTGCCCAGGACGATGATGCCCGCTATGCCGAAGTCGGCAAAGTATCTGAAGAACATCGTGTAGATATTGCTGTCATGGTTGCCTATGCGGACGAAGTCGGATGCGTAGGGCTGGAGGCTATGGATGATTCCGAACTTGTAGGCAAAGACGTACAGGTTGTAAAAGCTGCGCATGCCTGGGTATGGGGATGCCGCAATGCCTCTGTCGAGAGCGAGCTGAAACGAGGGAAGCCCCCCGCTCACATAGAACGATATGTAGCTGTCGAGCGAGCTTGATGCCATTCTCCCCACAAGCGCGGACGAGAAGTAGAACAACGGGATGCCAAGCAAGACAGCGATGCCACCGATGGTGATCATCTTCTTGGTAATCAGTCTCGCACTGCGTCCGTCTCGGAGTTGCAGGAGGAAGAAAGCCAGGGCACTTGCGAAGGCGTAGTTCGCAATGGGGCCTCGGCTGCCCATGAGAATGGTGTATCCGCACGTTGCCAGAAGGCAGGACAGGGGAGGAACGATTCCTTTCCAGCCACGAGCATCTGCGATGCTCCGTACTGAGAAGAAGACGGAGCAGTATGCGATGACGGTCACGAGCTTATCGGACTGACGAGAGACGAAGCTATACCCCTCGCCCATGCGTATGTTGGCGGTTGAGAACGAGCTGCTGGTGACTTGTCGAGCCCACTTCGCAAGGTCGACGTAGCTCTCGAAGTGCTTGCCTGCTCCAGCTGCCATCTCGGTCATGTCGTGGATGCGGATGGCTGCGGCGGCGATGACCACGACGAAGAGGACGAGGTACTTCCATGAGGCCACCTCAAAAGAGTGGGTGTGGTGGCTGTCTAGACTACCTGGCCTGGCATAGTGTCGACCACGGGGGTTTCTGGTTTGCCAAAACGCTCGCACGAGAAGTGCCCCTAGAGCGAAGCACGTGCAGCCAAGCAACAGAAAGGAGAAACCGTCCACCTTGAGAGGCACTTCGTTCCAGGTACGCATTCCCAGGATGGAGAGCGCGGCGGCGAGACAGAAGACAAGGGTGTTGAGGGGTGCGGGTGACAGAAGCTCGAAGTCCGATTTCGTCAAGCAGAGCCAGAACTCGATGAGCAAGACGATTGCAAGAAGCAGGTTGAATAGCATCACGTTGTCCCCATGGTAGTCGTTGGCGCATGTGGCCTTGCGCATACCTTATCATTGCGGGCTTTCGTTCGGGATCCATGTGCGCAGTGAGACCGACCGCGCTGGCACCCTATGTTCTGAGGGCTTTGTAGGTTGATTGGACGCGGTTCCCGTTGGCGACAAGGAATGCCACATAGAACAACAGGTACGCTGTGGTTGCTACGAGGGGAGGCAGGAGAATCGTCATGGTGACGAAGGCTCCCGTCAATACAAGCTCCCATATTCCGATGCTGGTGGGTGGGACGCCGATGGCACGGTTGAGGTAGCTTTCTGAGTAAAGGCTCCTGATTATGATTGCCAAGACGACGGAGCCTATGATTACGTAGATTGAGTGGAAGATACTGGTTCCTAGGAAGGTGCCGAGGGCGCTGAGCAACGCAATGCACGCATTGATTCTGAACAGCACCGCTTCTTCGCGGCGCACCTTAAAGAACGTGGTGCATGTAATGTTCATCTTGCTGTCAAAGACGCAGAGGGGCATCAGATAGATGAAGAAAACGAAACTATGCGCGTACTGGGGCAGCCACAGTCCGAGGAGCCAGGTCATCGGTTGGTACAGCAAGTAGACCGCAGGAAAGGCGAGTCCCATCGCATCGCGGGCCACAGTGTAGAAGTGCTTGGCGGACTGGGCGCTGCTCTGCCTGAGGGCAGGGAAGAGCACCATGCTTGCCTGTGAGACGAACGCTAGGAAGAAGTTGACCATGGAGAGAGCGAGCGAGAGCTCTCCGAATGTCTTGATGCCCCACGTCGCATCGATGGCGAAGCGCGCGATGCCGAGAACCAGCTGGCTGGCGATGTTTGCAAGCATGAGCTTGATGCCCACGCGGATGCTCTGGATACCCTCCCGGGCGGCTTGGCTCGGTGCTAGGATGCCAGATTTTGTAAAGTCCCGTAGTAGGTACAGGCAGAAGCCAAGCTGCACGACACTTGAAAAGATGTAGGAGATGACGTATGGCTCGAACGCATGGATCCGCCCCGTTAGGAGTAATAGGAGTGGGACGAGAAAAGACAGGCGCTCGACAATGGACGAGTAGGAGGAGAGCCTGGTCTCGTTCATTGCCTGCAGTAGGAAGGTCAAGTATGTCGCCGCGTTCTGTATGACGAGGAAGATGCCCGTGCAGACAATAACGAACTCCCGCTCGGGGCCAAAGCCTCCAAGGACGGCTATCGCGACGATGACGACGGCCATGATCAGTTGGAACGATAGAGCGAAGGCGAACTGTGAGTTGACCGACCGTCTGTCAATCTTGTCGCGTGACTGCCCTCCCTTGATGAGGTAGACACCGTCATTGAGCCCTAGGTGAAAGAAGCCGACATAGCCTATGTAGAAGATGAAGAGCTGCCAATAGCCGTATTGTTCGGTGCCGAGGAGCTTCGGGACGATCAGCGACTGGACGATGCTCAGCAGCATGCTCACCCCCTGGGCGAGGAAGGCTACCGAAACATTCTTGATAAGGGTTCTTTTGTCCATGGGAGAAGTATAGGGGTGGCGCGATGCGTCTGTCTCTTGGTACCGGCGGGCGCATGGAAAGAAAGGATATTAGGCGAGATAGGTGCAGGTTCTTTTGATGCGTCATGGAAAGATGAGTCGGTATTCTGCGCGTTGAATGCGCCAATTTTCTCGCGTGTTGATAAAACGAACGGAATGACCATGCCTCCTAAAACTATCCAGAAAGGAGTCTGTGGTCTTTTCCAAGATGCGCTCAAAAGGGCGAACATGTCATGAGAGTTGATTTTCGCATCGTCACATCGAGGGCCTACTTGGGTAGTGCAGACTGAGGTGTGTTTAGCGGTATGCTTCGTCTGAAGATACGTGACTAACGAGGAGATTTTACTTGGGTGAGTCCAGGCCATGGCTAAGGGCAGTCTCGGGAATGAAGTCCATGGCGCTTCTTCTCATTTTGGTTTGGCATTGTGGAGTGTTGAAAGCGCCCGATTTGGGTGCTAGGTGCTGCGAGATATTTTTCGTTTCCTCTGGCTTCCTTGAGGCGTACCGACATGGCTTCTCTTGGGAGTTCATGTTGGAGGAGTGCTTTCTCTCCGTGCGTAGGAAGTTGCGCGTCATTTATCCGGTGTATCTCGCATCCCTCCTGTCGGCTGTCGCCCTGTCTTTCCTGACTGGAAAAATCACCCTCGAGTTGAGGTTCGTGGGAACAATGCTGCCTTACCTCTTGTTGATGCAATCCTGGTTTCCCAAGATTGCATTGCTTCCGGAATACAATGGTGCAAGCTGGTTCCTATCTGCGCTGTTGCTTTGCTATGCAGCGACCCCATTCGTTGCATACGTCGTGAAAAGAGTGATGGGTGCGACCGCTCTCGACTCAAAGGTCTTAAAGATGTCTTTGCTCATGGCGACGATCTTCTTGGTGCGGACGGTTGCCGAATTACTTGCCGTGACATTTCCAGATATCTATTCCTACAGCGTCCACAGCAATCCTCTCGTCCGTCTCCTGGAATTTTCGCTTGCCTATTGCGTTGGCATCGTCTTTACGGATTTTTTGCCCACGAGAGGTATCAGTCCTTGGAAGAAGGCGACTCTCGAGTTGTCGATAGTTGCCGTCTATGTAACCGCTGTCTGGTACGGTAATGCGCTGCTTCCGCGCTCTGCTTTTGTTTTTCTTGCATGCCCACTGGTGGTGGTCTTTGCTAGGGGAGAAGGGCCTATCTCTCGCTTTTTGTCCCTGGCGCCCCTCCAGAGCTTTTACGCAATCGAGATGTCCTTCTATCTTTTTCACCAAACCGCCTGTCGCATTGCGGCGATTGATGTTTTCAAGACTCTCTATAGTGGCATTCGCGGCGGCAGAATAATTCACGTGACAATTGCGTTGGCTCTGACTTTGTTGTTTGTCATGGCCTGGAGACTGTTGTCTACGGCTTTCAACTCTCGTTTCCACCGCTTGAACGTCGGGTAGCCGGTCCTCTCCTTGGTGTAAGGTTTCGGACGTGGTCGCGTTAGGGGAGGGCCCTCCTCGCGACCGGTGCCTCGTCTGGTTGCCCTTTGACCCAAAGGAGCTCACATGACCCAGATTGCCACGCGTTGCGTCCAGGCTGGCTATGCGCCCGGGAACGGGGAGCCGCGCCAGATCCCCATCGTGCAGTCCACGACCTTCAAGTACGACACCTCCGAGCACATGGGGCAGCTCTTCGACCTCGAGGCGGAGGGCTACTTCTACACCCGCCTGCAGAACCCCACGAACGACGCCGTCGCCGCGAAGATTTGCGCCCTCGAGGGCGGCAGCGCGGCCATGCTCACCAGTTCGGGCCAGGCGGCCAACTTCTTCTCCGTGTTCAACATCGCACAGTCAGGCGACCACGTCGTCGCCTGCTCCACCATCTACGGCGGGAGCTACAACCTCCTCGCCCACACCATGGCAAAGATGGGGCTCGAGACCACCTTCGTCTCTCCCACCTGCTCGGACGAGGAGCTCGAGGCGGCCTTCCGTCCCAACACCAAGGCCGTCTTCGGCGAGACCATCGCAAACCCCGCCCTCGCGGTCCTGGACATCGAGCGCTTCGCCGCCGCCGCGCACGCCCACGGCGTGCCCCTGATCGTCGACAACACCTTCCCCACGCCCGTCAACTGCCGGCCCATCGAGTGGGGCGCCGACATCGTGACCCACTCCACCACCAAGTACATGGACGGCCACGGCTGCGGCGTGGGTGGCGCCATCGTGGACTCCGGCAACTTCGACTGGATGGCCAACGCCGAGCGCTTCCCAGGTCTCACCACGCCCGACGAGTCCTACCATGGCATCGTCTATGCCGAGCGCTTTGGCCGGGCAGGCGCCTTCATCACCAAGGCGACCTCCCAGCTCATGCGCGACTTCGGCTCCATACAGTCGCCCCAGAACGCCTTCTACCTCAACCTGGGGCTCGAGAGCCTGCACGTCCGCATGCCGCAGCACTGCGCCAACGGCCAGGCGGTGGCGCAGTTCCTGCAGTCCAACCCCAAGGTGGCCTCTGTTCGCTACCCCGGGCTCCCCGATGACGAGTTCTACGCCCTTGCGCAGAAGTACCTGCCCAACGGCAGCTGCGGTGTGGTGAGCTTCGAGGTGGCGGGGGGCCGCGCGGAGGCGGAGAGGTTCATGGCGGCGCTGTGCCTCTTTGCCATCGAGACGCACGTGGCGGACGCGCGCAGCTGCTGCCTGCACCCCGCCAGCTCCACCCATCGCCAGATGAGCGACGAGGAGCTTGTGGCGGCGGGCATATCCCCCAGCATGGTCAGGCTCTCCTGCGGCCTGGAGGCGGGGGAGGACCTGGTGGCCGACCTGGACCAGGCGCTCGCGTCCGTCTAGGGCCAGCGCGAGGGAGGGAGCATGGAGAGGGACGCCTTGGTGAGGGTCGCCGCGACGGGCGGCTACGGCACGGTCTACTCCGTCGAGGAGGGCGTGTGCGAGGTCGCCTTGATCGACCCCCAGGCCGAGGAGGACTTCCTGTCCGTCCCGCAGGCCATGGTCGAGCCGCTCGAGCGGGCGTATCCGGAGTCCATGGGCGAGCTTGCGGGACGGCTCGCCCTCCTTCACCTGCGCGTGAGCTGCGGTGCGGCTGCGGGAGGCGGCTTCGAGGCCTTCGTCGGCCGAACCGAGGACGACGCGCTCGAGCTCTGGTGGGCCGAGGGCAACCATCGCGCGAGGCGGGTGTCCCACCTGGAAGGGGGACAGGCCAGCGCCCTGGCGTCAGCGCTCAGAGGGCTGGACCTGGAGCCCTGGGAGCACGGCGGGGGCGCACCGGCGGCGCGCCCGGGCGGATGGCACTGGTCCCTGGAGTGCGCCGGCGCGGGCATGGGGGCGAGCGGCTTTGGCCACGACGGCGCTCCCGAGGGGCTGCGCGACGTGGTCGAGGCCCTTGCGGGAATGGGACTTCCCCTTGTCTGGGACGACGAGGGCCCGCGCCTTGCCTGAGGCTGAGCCGTCCGCCGGGCAAAAGGGAGGACCCATCTCGGACGAATCGGCCCCAAAGCCAAGAACCTACTACGTCTACGTGCTGGAATGCGAGGATGGCTCGCTCTACTCCGGCATCACCACGGACGTGGTGCGGCGCCTGCGCGAGCACCTTTCCCAGAGGCCTCCTGGGGCCCGCTACACGCAGCGACATCGGCCCGTCGGCCTGCGGGGGCTCTGGGACTGCGAGGGCCGCTCGTTGGCCTGCAGGTTGGAGTGGCGCCTGCACCATGCGAGCCGCTCCCAGAAGCTGGAGCTGCTCGCTGCCCCGGAGCTTGCGGGAGGGGGGTGGGAGCCCGTTGGCGAGGAGGAACGGCTTGTCCTGTGGGAGGAGGCTGTGGTCCCGACAGGCGCCTAGCCCTGCGGCTTAGTTGGCCGTGCCTGCCTTGGGCTGTGCCTCGTGGATGGTGACCGTGCTGCCCACGGCTACGACGCTGTCCGTGGGGGGCTCGACGGCGGCGACGGTGCCATTGACGAAGTCGTCGGTGAGGACTGCCTCGCCCCTGGCCACCTCGAGGCCCATGCCGCGAAGGAGCACGGTGGCCTTTGCCACGGTCATGCCCCTGAGGTCCGGGATCGAGACGCTGCTCTGCTCGTTGTCGTCTGCGAAGTCGCTGGTGTCACCCGCGTCGGGGTTGGGGCCGTCCGACACGACGAGGTCCACCTTGGTGCCCATGACCTCCATGGCCCCTGCCTCGGGCCCCTGGCTGATCACCTTTCCCGCGGCGACGGTGTCCGAGTAGGCGAAGGTGACGTCGTCCTTCACAAAGAACTTGGTCTGCGCGAGCGCCGTGACGGCGTCGTCCAGCGAGAGCCCGACCAGGTCGGGAACGGCCTGTGTCACCTCGGGGGACTTGCCCACCTTGAGCGTCACGTCCCCGCCGCTGGGAAGCGCGCTGCTGGCCGTGGGTTCCGTTGCCAGCACGCGGCCCGCGTCCTCCGAGCTCTGGGTGACCTGCTCGCTCACCTCGACGTCGTAGCCCTGCGACTCGAGCTCCGCCTGGGCAGACGCGGCATCAAGGCCCACGACGTTGGGTACCTCGGGGTCGGAAAAGAGCCCGAAGCAGCTGGTGAGGATGAGGCTGGACCCCAGGATGGCGACCAGGACCGCGATGATGCCGGCGACGAGCAGGTGGGGGAACCCTCGGCCTCCCGGCAGCGTCCCCGTGCCCTCGTCGACGGCCCAGCCCTGCTCGATCTTGGGGGCCCTCACGTCCGCGGCCTTCACGGCTCCGGTCGCGTCTGGCCCCAGGGCGCTGCCGTCGTCGACGGCGTCGTCGTCCTCTTTGGGGGTGGGCGCGGCCTCGATGGTGGGGAGCTGCTCGTCCAGCGCCTGGGAGGGTGCCGCGTCCCCTGGCGCCACGGCGGAGGTGGTGTCAGGCTCCAGGCGCTCGCCCTCGGAGGGTGTGCCGACGGCATCGGGCGACGCCGCACTCGCGGGCTCCAGCGCCGCATCGACGTGCTCGACGCGCGCGTGCTCGGTTGCCGAGTGCTCGGGGAGCACGACCTCTTCTTGCCCGTTGGGCCAGGGGCAGCTCGTCGCCATATGGCGCGGGACGTTGCCCTCGCCCGTCGGGCTGGGCTCGTCCTCGACCCTTGGCATGCGGTCGCTGTCGTCGGTCACGCTGGTTCCTCTCGCCTTCCTGCAGTGCCGTGGGACAGGTTGTCCCAAAAAGCGTTGGACTATCTTACGCCAGTGACCTGTGACTTGTCACTTTTCGCTGCCGTGGAAGGTGGTTATGGGGGGGCTTGGGGGCAATTCAGCTTGTGAATAAGGTCGTCTTGGGACATTGCCCCGCCGGGCAGCTCGAGCATCAGCGCGAGGGCCAGGACGAGCCCGTCCTCCAGGCTCCCGGGGTCCACCCACTCGTCCCTGGTGTGGAGGAGGCCGCCATGCACCGTCCCCACCGTGAGGGCGGGGATCCCTAGGCTGAGGGGGATGTTGGCGTCCGTGGAGGCGGGGGAGAGGTCGGGCTCCTCTCCCGTGACGGAGCGGATTGCCTCGCAGGCGAGCCTTGTGACGCGCTCCTGCGCCTCGGGGCGGGTGCCTGCGTTCCCGGGCCTCATGCCTATGCGCTCGAGCGAGGTGCGGACGCCCCTCTCGCCCGCGTTGGCGACGACCTCTTGCAGCCGGGTGCGCATCGCCGCGAGGTTTGCCGCGGACTCGCTGCGGTATTCGAAGAGGCAGCTCGCCTGGGACGCGATGGCGTTGACCGTGCTCCCGCCCTCGATGCGTCCCGCGTTGATGGTGGTCCGGGCGCCCGTGGTCGGGTCCTGCGGCAGCGTGCTGGCATAGAGCTCGCCGACGACGCGGCAGAGGCGCTCGATGGCGTTGGGGCGGCCGAAATCGTGGTAGGAGTGCCCGCCTTGGGTCCTGACCTCGATCCTCCAGCGCTCGGAGCCCACGGCCACGCCTATGCATTGGGGCAGGTACAGGTCGAGCGAGACGAACGCTCGCACGGTCGTGCCGCAGGCCTCCAGCCAGCGGAAGACGGCCTTGGTCCCGTCGAGGTTGCCCAAGCCCTCCTCGCAGCTGTTGGCCACGACGAGGAGGTCCGCCCGTGCGGTGGCCGCAGCGAGCTCTTGTGGGTGTTCCAACAGGCAGCTCGTCGCCATGAGCAGCGCCACGAGGTTCGCCGTGTCGTCGCCTATGCCCGGCGCGAGCAGCCGCCCTCCCTCCTCGCGCACCTCGAAGGGCTCGACGTCGTCGAAGACGACGTCGGTGTGGGCACAGAAGAGGACGAGGTCACGGCAGGGGGACGGCGTTCCGGGGCTGGCCTGGGGCCTGGACGGCGCGGCGTGGTCGCTCTCGCCCGAGGGACGTCTGAGGAGGCAGAGGACGTTCTTCTGCTCGTCCACCCAGACCTCGTTTGCGCCCTGCCGTCTGAGCCACTCCGCTACGAAGGCCGCCCGGCGCTCCTCGTGGCGGGTCGGGGCGGGGATGCCGGCGAGCGTGCGGAGCAGCTCGAGCTCCTGGTCGTGGTGGTCCCGCGCGTAGGCCCGGAGCCTTTGCAGCAGTGCTTCGTCCATCCTGGCCTCCCTGGTCTGTGGCTGGTTCCATGATGTCACAGGGGGGGTCGCGAGCGCGCGAGGCGCGGAGGCAGGCGCGGGGGCAGGCGCGCGGGGTTCGGTTGCGCGAGTCAATGGGCGTTTTGGGGTGCGTCGTGGAGTTCTTCGTGCGCAGACGAGGAATGGCCTGCGCACGAAATCGCACTGACCTGGCCTTTTGTCGGCACGGCGCGCAGACCGGGAGTGACCTGCGCACGATTTTGGAGCGTTTCTCTCCTTCTCTCCTATGGTACGTTGACAAGACCTCAAAGTGATATCATTATGACCTCAGCCTCTCCGTGCGGGGAGGGACACGAGGGCAGCGCCTCCATGGGGGAGGTCGGCCCCTCGCGCAGAAGGGAACGAGACATGAGCGCAGAGAAGAAGGCCCACGCGGCGTCTGGCTGGGCGATGCTCCTGGTGGTCGTCGTCCTGTACCTGGCGAGCGTCTACATGGTCGTGCGAGGCATCATGAACGTCAGCCTCTACGACGACCTGGGGCTCGTCGCCCCCGTGACTGCCTGGGTGGCCATTCCGCTGGGCTTCGTCATGCTGGCGGTGGCAATAATCCTGAGCTGCGGCTTCTTCGCCCTGCAGCCGGGACAGGCACGCATCTGTGTCCTCTTTGGCAAGTACGTGGGCACGGTGCGTGACGAGGGGCTGCGTTGGGCCAACCCCTTCTACTCCCGCAACCTGGGCAGCTCCAACGCCTCGCCCTCGGTGGACATAGCCGCCTCCCTCACGGGCATCTCGAGCGCCAGCGCGGGCTCTCCCTCTCATGTGCACGGCGCCAAGATCTCCACCCGCGCACGCACGCTCAACGGCGACCGCCTCAAGGTCAACGACAAGATGGGCAATCCCATAGAGATTGCGACCGTGGTGGTGTGGCGCGTGGCCGACACGGCGAAGGCTGTCTTCGACGTGGATGACTACGAGAGCTTCGTCTGCATGCAGACCGAGACCGCGCTGCGCCACGTTGCCAGCATCTATGCCTACGACCACATGGAGGACGAGGACGAGAGCGCGAGCTCCATCACCCTGCGCTCCAACATCGAGGAGGTCTCGGAGAGCCTCAAGGCGGAGCTCGAGCGCAAGCTGGCCGTCGCGGGCGTCGCCGTGGACGACGCGCGCCTGACGCACCTGGCCTACGCGCCCGAGATCGCCCAGGCGATGCTCCGCCGCCAGCAGGCCGACGCCGTCATCGCCGCACGCAAGAAGATCGTCGAGGGTGCCGTGAGCATGGTGGACATGGCGCTCGCGCAGCTCTCGGACGGCGGGATCGTGGAGTTCGACGACGACCGCAAGGCCGTCATGGCATCCAACCTCATGGTGGTGCTCTGCGGTGAGTCCGAGGCGCAGCCCGTGCTCAACACCGGCAGCCTGTACCAGTAGGGCGGTGCGTCGCGTTGGCGAGGAAGCAGTACCCCCTGCGCATCGACCCCGAGCTCTGGTCCGCCGTCCAGAGGTGGGCGGCGGACGAGATGCGCAGCTCTAACGCGCAGGTCGAGTGGATCGTGCGGGACGCGCTGCGCCGGGCGGGGAGGCTGCCCGGGAGGGGCGGAGGGGACGTGGCTCCCCCTTCCGGGGGAGAGGAACAGCTCCCTAGGTCGCGGGACTAGGCGGCGAAGCTTGGCGTCGTCGTGCGGAACGCGCCCGAGATGGCACCAATCTGTCAACTCGGGCGAGTTCTGCACGACGGATGCCCGTGCTACCTCTCCCTCCGTGATTCCGCCCCTCGCTCGCGGCCCGAGGCGCTAGCCGCCGCCATAGAGGGCGCGCTCCATCAGGGCGAAGAGGGTCTGGCAGTCCGAGCGCCGCCTGAGGGCGTCGAACATCGCGTCGAGGGTAAGCCTGCAGATGCGTTCGGGCTCCAGCTGGCCCCGGAGTACCTCTCGCCTGACGGAGGGGTCCGACTCCAGGACGTGCGCCAGGCCCTCCAGCATGTGCGAGAGGAGGGCGTCCATGCGCTCCCGTCCCGCCTCGCGCCCCCCGGGGCCCAGGGCGTGGAGCTGGGCGAGCCAGTTGGAGCCCAGGGGAGAGAGGTGCTCGTCCAGGCCCGCAAAGAGCCGGCGGCAGTAGTCGAGGTAGGGCTCCTGGCTTCGGACCTGGCAGAAGTCCGCGAAGAAGGCGTCCCTGAAGAGCGCCTCCGCCGTGGCCGCGACCAGCTCGTCGCGCGAGGGGTAGTAGTTGTAGACCGAACCGACGGAGATCTGGCAGGCACGCGCCACACCGCGGATGCTGATCGCGTCGAGGCCGTGGTTCCGCGCCAGGCCGCAGGCCGCGTCGAGTATCTGCTCCTGGCTCGTGCGTCTCCTGGGCATCCTTGCCTCCTGGTCCTGTCGGGGTGTCTATGCCTGGCGTCGCGTGCCGTCGGCGTCCTCGTGCGTCGTGGGTTCCTGACGCAGGCGCAGCACGAGGGCGATCGCGGCGACGATGGCGACGGAGGCGACGCCGGCCCTCGTGCCCGTCATGCCCAGCGCGGGGATGCCCATGAGCAGCCCCACAAGGTAGGGGACGAGCCACGCGAGCCAGACGGCGACGGAGTAGCGGCTGAAGCCCTGGCGGGCCCGCTCGCTCCCGCGCCAGACGACGAGGCTGGCCCAGACGGCATGGGCGAGCATGAGCGCGATGGCGGCGGCGCCCGTCACGGCATGGACGCCCAGGCCCGAGATGCCGTTGGTGCGGGCGTAGCTGCCCATGAGGGCGGTTCCCGTGCTGTCGCAGGCAAGTCCCGCCCAGAAGAGCGCGAGCTGCGCCTTGCCCAGGTAGTGGTGCCTGCGCTCCCCAAAGACGCCTGCCGTGTAGAGGACGAGCGCCGCCGTGATGGCGACGGACGCGAATGCGATGGTGCTGCCCATGTCTGCTCCCCGAGCCGTGGGCGCGGTTCCCCAAGGGCCGCGCACCGCCGTGTGTGAACACCGTTCACTATAGGCAGCCGGTGGTGAACCGAGCCGTGCGTTGTTCACTGTGGAGAGGGGATGGTCCACGCCGCTGCCGGTGCCTCACATGGCCCGGCCCACGGCCCGTGCCCAGCCCGCGAGCAGCCGCTCTGCCTCGGGACGCCCCATCCGGGGCTCGAAGCAGTCATCGTCGCCGCGCAGGCCGCGCAGCTCGTCCGTGCCCGACCAGAAGCCGCTCGTGAGGCCGGCGAGGTAGGCGGCCCCCAGCGAGGTGGTCTCTATGTTCTGGGGCCTCCTCACGCGCATGCCCAGGACGTCCGCCTGGAACTGCGCCAGGAAGTCGTTCCTGGAGGCACCGCCGTCCACGTTGAGCGCGCAGAGGACGCGTCCGGCGTCCGCCTCCATGGCCCTCACCAGGTCGGTCGTCTGGTAGGCCAGGGCCTCGAGGGCGGCACGGGCGATGTGGGCGGGCGTCGTCCCGCGGGTGAGGCCGCAGATGAGGCCGCGCGCCTCGGGTCTCCAGTAGGGGGCGCCAAGCCCCGTGAAGGCGGGCACGATGTAGACCCCGCCGTTGTCCGGGACGCTGCGGGCCAGGTACTCGGTCTCCTCCGCGCTGCGGATGAGCCCCAGCTCGTCCCTGAGCCACTGGATGAGCGCCCCTGCGACGAAGACGCTGCCCTCGAGCGCGTACTGCGTGCGCTCGGTGCCGGGGGCTGCCGCGGCGATGGTCGTGACCAGGTTGTTCTTGGACCGAGCCGCGACGTCGCCGGTGTTCATGAGCAGGAAGCAGCCAGTGCCGTAGGTGTTCTTCGCCTCTCCCGCCTCGAAGCAGCACTGGCCGAAGAGGGCGCTCTGCTGGTCTCCCGCCACGCCGCAGATGGGGATGCCCGCGGGCACGCCGGGGTAGCTCGTCTCGCCGAAGAGGCTGGCCGAGCGCCTGACCTCGGGGAGTATGCAGGCGGGGACGTCGAAGAGGGCGAGCAGCCCCTCGTCCCAGCGGCCCTCGTGGATGTCGTAGAGCAGGGTGCGGCTGGCGTTGGTCTCGTCCGTGGCGTGCACCATGCCGCCGGTGAGCACCCACACGAGCCAGCTGTCTATCGTGCCGAAGAGGAGCTCGCCCGCCTCGGCGCGCTCGCGGGCGCCGGGCACGTTGTCGAGCAGCCAGCGTAGCTTGCTGGCGGAGAAGTAGGCGTCGGGCAGGAGGCCCGTCTTGCCCTGCACCATCCGGCGGACCTCGTCCGTGCCGCAGAGCTCCTGCACCATGTCCGCCGTGCGGCGGCACTGCCACACGATGGCATTGGCTATGGGTTCTCCGGTGCTGGGGTCCCAGACCATGGTGGTCTCGCGCTGGTTGTCTATGCCGATGGCCGCCACGTTGCGCTCGCTCAGCCCGTGGCGGCTCACCAGCTCGGTGAGCGATCCCAGCTGCGAGAGGAGTATCTCTTGCGGGTTGTGCTCGACCCAGCCGGGCTGGGGATATATCTGCTGGTAGCTGCGCTGCACGCAGTCGACCATGCGACCCTCGCGGTCGACGAGCACGGCGCGCGACGAGGTGGTGCCCTGGTCCAGGGCTATGACGTAGTCCTTGCTCATCTCTCTTCTCCTAAGTGTTCGTCGAACCAGCGGGTAACGTCGTCGAAGACGAGCTGGCGCGCGTCTTCCTTCAAGATCTCGTGGCGCATGTTGGCATAGAGGTGGTACGCGACGTCGGTCGAGCCGGCGTCACGGGCGAGGTCTGCGGACCGGATGACCCCGCGGCCGAAGTCGCCCACCGGGTCCTCCGCCCCCGCGATGAAGAGGAGCGGCAGGTCGTTGGGGACGCGCCGCGCGCACTCGGGCGAGCAGGCCTCGCGCGTGAGCTCGGTGAGGGTGGCGTAGCCCCCGGCCGAGAAGAGGAAGCCGCAGGACTTGTCTGCGATGTACTCGTCGACGTTGCGCTGGTTGTGCGAGAGCCAGTCGAACTCGGTGCGCGCGTGGGGTACCGCCTTGGCGTACGCGCCGTCGGCCATGGAGTGGAGGAGCTCGCTCTTGTGGGCGTCGCCACGCAGGCAAGCGATGAGGCGTGCCAGGGCGTGACCGGCGGCGGACGTGGCGGGGGGCACGAAGCCCGTGCCGCAGATGACGGCGCCGGCAAGGCCGTCCTCATGCTCGGAGACGTAGGCGCGCGCGACGAAGCTGCCCATGGAGTGGCCGAAGACGAAGTGGGGAAGCCCCTCTCCCAAGATGGGCGAGACGAGCCGCCTCAGGCGATGGACGTCCTCGACGAGGATGTCGCGGCCGCCGCGCGAGGGCAGGACGCCCCACTTGGTTGCGGGAGCGCTGAGGCCGTGGCCGATCTGGTCGTGCCCGCAGACGGCGTAGCCCCGCCGCACGAGGTGGCCGGCGAACTCGTCGTAGCGCCCGACGTGCTCCGCCATGCCGTGGATCAGCTGGACTACGGCGCGGGGCTCCTCTCCCACGCCCCTCCAGACGTAGCCGTGGATGCGGGAGACCTCGTCCGCGGAGTCGAACCTGACCTCTTGGCGCTCGACGCGCAGTGACGGCGACGCCTCTTGCTCCATGGGTCCCTCCCCTTCCGTCACAGACGTCCTGTGCGTCAGATTGTATGCAGGTCAGAAGGGGGTCTGCGGGGCGCTTCCGCGAGAAGCTCCTACGCTTCGATGGGCGCGGGATGATTGGATAATATATGCGTTCAGGGGCGTTTTTGCGCCGTTCGCGGGAGGGGGCCGGGTGGGTGCGGCCGGGGCGGGCCACCACCGTGCGGGGGCGCGTGGCCGAGGCTGGCGCGCGGCTGGGTTGTCGCGTAGGGGCGAGCGCGAGGACGGGGCCTGCACTACAGGCCGAGCGCGCTTGCGTCGAGGGCTCCGTCGAGCTCGGGCGCGGCGTCTGTTGCCACCACGACGTTGTTGTCGGGCAGGTCGGCCTCGTCGGCGCCGCAGGGCAGGACGAGTACCGTCTTGAAGCGCTCACCGAAGAGGGGAAGGAGTCCCGCCAGGGGAGCCGAGTCCGGCCCTTTGAGTGCGCTCACGACGTTGATGAGGTAGAGGCCGTGCGGCAGGAGGCGCGCGCGGACGAGGTCGAGGGCCTCGGGCGCGGAGAGGCTTGCGAGGGGTTCTTCCGCCTGGAAGCAGTCGTTGAGTATCGCGTCGTAGCGCTGGTCCGTCGTGCGGAGGAAGTCCAGGGCGTCGGCCTGGTGCAGCCGCAGGCGACCCTTCGCCTGGGCATGGTAGCGCTCCTCGAGGCGGTCGAGGAAGAAGTGGCGCCGTGCGAGCTCGAGCGTGAGGGGGTCGACCTCGACGACGTCGACCGTCGCCTCGGGATGGTGGGCGATGGCGTACTTGGGGTAGGCGCAGGCACCTCCGCCCAGCATGAGGACGTTGCCGGTGGCATGGGCGGCCACGAGTACGTCGTCGTAGAGGCGATGGTAGGGGAAGGCCAGCTCGCACCAGCCGTCGTCCAGGTAGGTGGCGCTCTGCCAGCTGCCGTCGACCTCGAGGATCCGCACGGGCAGGCCGTCCACGTCATGCGTGTCCAGGACGCGGACGGGACCAAACATGCCGTGGGGGTAGCGTGCCACGACGCGCATGGGCGCGACGCGTCCGAGCAGGCCGTCTATGAGGTGGGACAGTGACATGCGGCTCCCTTCGGGGCCATTCTGACACGTCGGGGGCATGGGGTGTCGTTGTGGCGGGGTGTCGCGACGGTTGTCGTGGCGGGCGGCGGCGGGGCCATACGGCGGCTGCCACCCGGCTGAGCTCGTCGAGAAAACGCTCGTAGAGCTTGATTGGCTCATCGAAAAAGTGAGCGCCGTAGACGAGTGGGCTCTCTGTACGGAGGGAACCGAAGCCGAGGTTTGGTCTTCGACCGAGGGTGGTTCCTATACTTGGATGCACTCGTTCAACCAGCGCATCGGCATGCACGGAAACAAGTTTTTTCGACGGGCCCAGCCCCTATGTCGAGACGCCTCACCTTTGTCAGGAGCCAATTGGGGAGTCTGGCGCGCATGGAGCGCAGTGCATGAGAATCGTATGTCTCGACCAAGAGGCGGAGACCGTCGCTTTTGATTCGCTGGGACTGCAGGATGAGGCGAAGGTCGCGCGAGAGTTCTATGTGACTTCCAATAAGGCACCTTTTCTCTCCGAGGGTGAGTATTGGACTGCCGAAAGCATTCACAGATTACTGATCGCCTCGATAGAGACTGGCAACCCCATCAGACGGGAGTGACCATGGAAGCCCTGAGACTTGACGTTTATGGCGATGCGGTTCCTGATCTTGTTGAAATATCGAAGGCTGTATAAAACCATTTATAGGGTGGTACTTCTGTTAAAATTTGTAAGAGTACTACCCTAAAACGCCTTTGGAGACATGTATGGAGCCTATCTATCGGCGCGAGCTTTACCTCTCGAGGATCCGTCCCTTCGTGAAGCACGCTGACCTTATCAAGGTAATCACGGGGGTGCGTCGCTGCGGGAAGTCCACCGTCATGCGGATGGTGGCCGACGAGCTGGCGGAGCAGGGCGTGCCGGAGCGCAACCTCGTGTTCCTCGACCTCGACTCGCGCGGCTACCGCAAGGTGAGGACTGCGGACGCGCTCGACGAGCTCATCGAGCGCGTCTCGGCCCCGGAGGGCATGACCTACCTCTTCATTGACGAGGTGCAGAACGTTGAGGGCTTCGAGGAGGTGCTCAACGCTTGGCGTGGGGAGGGGACACACTCCATCTTCATCACAGGCTCGAACTCCTACCTGCTTTCCGGCGAGCTCGCCACCAAGCTCACCGGTCGCTACTTGGAGTTCGAGGTCTTTACGCTCACTTTTGCTGAGTACGAGGGGATGAAACGCCTCTACGGGAAGGAGATAAGCCCCAATGTCGCCGAGGAGTTCGACCACTTCATCCTCGAGGGCGGCTTTCCCCGCGCGGTCGACCTCGCCACGTTGGCGGAGAAGCGGACCTACGTCGAAGGTGTCGTGCGTGAGATCTTCGAGAAGGACGTCAAACGCCGTGTTCAGGTGCGTAATGTGTCGGTCTTCGAGCGCGTCCGAGACTACATGATCAACAACTTTGGGTCGACGACGAGCATCAGGAACATCGCTGCATACTTCCGTGACGTCGAGGGGGTACCCATCAAGGAGGAGACGGTGCACCGCTACGTCACCGTTCTTGAAGAGGCCAAGATTCTCTACCGCTGTCCGCGCTTCGACATGAAGTCGAGGCGCTCTCTTGCCCGCGAGCAGAAGTACTACCTTGCCGATCTCGGGTTCTACTTTGCCCTCAACACCGACAATCGCATCAACTACGGTCCCGTGCTCGAGAACGTGGTGTACGAGTACGCCCGCGCGCAAGGCTACTCCGCAAGTGTCGGTAGGATTGGGAAGCTCGAGTGCGACTTCATCCTGCGCGATGGTGCGCAGGACTATTCGTACGTGCAGGTCTCCTATACCATCGCCGAGCGCTCCACCGAGGACCGCGAATACGCATCACTCGAGAAGGCCCGCGACGGCTATCCCAAATACCTCCTCACCTGCGATCATCTGCTGCAGAAGCGTAGTGGCGTCATCCACGAGAACCTCATCCGCTTTGTGTCGGAGGAAAGGCGGTTCGGATTCGGGCGGTGACAAATCCAACTGCGGACCATCCCACCCCGGCACCCCGTCAGGGGTCGTGTGATGTGCCACATCCAAAGCACTATAATGCTTGTCGAAAAAAGGGGAGCTGGCGCACGCCGGCTGAGACTGGGGCCATGGCGCCCCTGACCCTGGGGTGGCCGCCGACGGCTGCCGCCCGTACCTGATCTGGGTAATGCCAGCGTAGGGACCAAGGCACACGCTTTGCGCGGGTCCCGGTCTAGGCGGGCCGCCGCGAGGCACCCGCAGAGGGGAGTGCCTATGAACTGTTCCGTTGCCCTCCAGTACCTGCCCATGAACGCGGGCTCCGACGACGAGGTCTGCCGCATCGTGGACGAGGTCATCGCCGCGATCGACGCCTCGGGCCTCGACTATTACGTCGGGCCCTTCGAGACCGCGATAGAAGGCGACTTCGACGCCTGCATGGAGCTCGTGAAGCGTTGCATCGAGGCAGGTGCCAAGGCCGGCTGCGCCGAGAGCGCCAGCTATGTGAAGATCTCGTACCGTCCTGGCGGCGACGTCATGTCCACCGAGCACAAGATCGGCAAGTACCACCAGACGGACTCCGAGTTCGCCCCCAAGGCAGAGGGCGCGGTGGCCTAGGTGACCACGCCCTCGCGCACGCGCAAGGTCCTGGTCCCGCTCCTCGCCGTCGCGGCGCTCCTCGCCCTGTGGCAGCTCGTCGTGACAGGGGGGCTTGTTCCCAACTTCCTGCTGCCCACGCCCGTCCAGGTGGTTGCCGCCCTTGCGGGCGACCTGCCGCTCCTTGCCGCGCATGCCGCGACGACCCTGGTCGAGGCCGCCCTGGGACTCGCCATCGGCTGCGCCGTGGGCTTCGCCTTCGCCGTGCTCATGGACCGCTTCGACATCATCTACCTGGCCTTCGAGCCCCTCGTCACCCTGTCGCAGACCATCCCGACCGTCGCCGTGGCGCCGCTTCTGGTGCTGTGGTTCGGCTACGGCCTGGCACCCAAGGTGGTTCTCATCGTGCTCACCACCTTCTTCCCGGTGACGGTCTCGCTCGTGGGGGGCTTCCGCTCGGTCGACCCTGACCTCATAGACCTCATGCGCACCATGAACGCCACCCGCTGGCAGGTCTTCTGGGAGGTCAAGCTCCCCGCTGCGGCCGAGCAGTTCTTCAGCGGCCTGCGCATCAGCGCCACCTACGCCATCGTGGGCGCGGTGATTGCCGAGTGGCTGGGCGGCTTCTCTGGCCTGGGCGTCTACATGACCCGCGTGCGCAAGTCCTTCTCGTACGACCGCATGTTCGCCGTGATCGTGCTGATCTCGGCGCTATCGCTGGCGCTCATGGCCGGCGTCGACCTTCTGCAACGGATCTGCATGACCTGGAAGAGGGCAGAGAGGACATAGAGATGACCAGCTTCGTCACCCCTGCCAACCTCAGCCGCCGTGGCCTCAACGCCGAATCGACCGCCGACGCGAGCTCTCTTGTGCTCGCCGGCTGCGGCGCCTGCACCGCCGCGCCCGCCGCCGACACCAAGGAGAAGACGAAGGTCACCTTCTGTCTGGACTACACGCCCAACACGAACCACACGGGCATCTACGTGGCGCAGCACGAGGGCTACTTCGACGAGGAGGGCCTGGAGGTCAGCATCGTCCAACCCGCCGAGGACACGGCCGAGACCATGATCGGCTCGGGCCAGGCCCAGCTCGGCGTGAGCTACCAGGACTACATCGCCAACGTGCTCAGCAACTCGCCCGACCTCCCCGTCACGGCGGTCGCTGCCATCCTGCAGCACAACACCTCCGGCATCATGAGCCGCAAGGAGGATGCGATAACCTCCGCCAAGGGCATGGAGGACCACGTCTACGCCACCTGGGACATGCCCATCGAGCAGGCGACCATCAAGGACGTGGTCGAGGCCGACGGCGGAGACTACTCGAAGGTGAGGATGGTCCCCTACGCCGTGAACGACGAGATCGCGGGCCTGCGCGCCAACATGTTCGACACCGTGTGGGTCTACGAGGGCTGGGCGGTGCAGAACGCCGCCGTCCAGGGCTACGACGTCAACTACTTCAGCTTCATCGACATGGACGAGGTGTTCGACTTCTATACGCCGGTGATCGCGGCCAACCCCGAGTTCGCGTCGAAGAACCCCGACGTGGTGAAGGCCTTCCTGCGCGCGGTCCGACGCGGCTACGAGTACGCCGTGAAGGACCCCGACTCCGCGGCGGACCTGCTCTGTGCCGAGGTGCCCGAGCTCGACGCGGCCCTGGTGAGGCAGAGCCAGTCCTACCTCAAGGACCAGTACGTGGCCGACGCCGCGAGCTGGGGCGTCATCGACAAGGCCCGCTGGGCGCGCTACTTCCAGTGGCTCAACGACAACGGCCTGGTCGCCAACAAGATCGACGTGGACGCTGGCTGGACCGCAGACTACCTGGAGGCATAGGAGGTGCCGGGGGAGCGGACGACGGACGCGGAGTCTGCGGACGTGGCGACGGCGGCCGTGGCGATGGCGGTCACCGAGGCGACGGCGGCCACGTCTCGCTCGCGACCGGGCGGGGGAGAGGGGCTCGCCCTCGAGGCGCGGGGGCTGACCCTCTCCTGGGACGGGGGCGCGCACGTCGTGGCGGAGGACGTGAGCCTCGCGCTGCGGCCTGGCGAGGTGGCCTGCCTGGTGGGCAAGTCCGGCTGCGGCAAGACCACCATCCTGCATGCGCTCTCGGGCCTCGCCCGCCCGCTCGCGGGGAAGGTGCTCCTGCACGGCGAGGACGTGACCGGCGTCCCCGGGCGTGTGAGCTACATGCTGCAGAAGGACCTCCTCCTGCCCAATCGCAGGATCCTGGACAACGTCTGCCTGCCCCTGACCATCGCGGGCACGCCCCGCGCCGAGGCGCGCGAGAGGGCGCTGCCGCTCTTCGAACGCTTCGGCCTCGCCGGCACGGAGGGCCTTTGGCCCTCGGAGCTCTCGGGCGGGATGCGGCAGCGCGCTGCCTTCCTGAGGACCTACCTCATGGGAAACGACGTCGCCCTCCTGGACGAGCCCTTCTCCGCCCTGGACGCCCTCACGAGGGTCGACCTGCGCAGCTGGTACTGCGACATGGCTACGGAGCTGGGAATCGCCTCGCTGGTGATCACCCACGACGTGGACGAGGCCGTGACCATGGCAAGCAGGGTGTACGTGCTTCGCGGCGACCCGAGGTCCGGCGTGCCCAGCCGCGTCGTGGCGGAGCTGGCCGTGCCGCGACCGGCGTCGGGCACGAGCGCGGCGGAGTTCGCGCTCACGCGGGACTTCCTCGACTGCAAGAGGGAGCTCCTCTCGCTTATCTAGGCCGCGGGCTACGATGTGGGTCGCCAGTAGAGGGAAGGGCGGTTTGGCGCGCATTCCATCCGTGGGGTGCGCGCCGTTTTCTTGTGAGCTGGGCAAACGTCGGGCTGAGCGCAGGCAGTCTGTGGTTTGCGCGCGTACGTCCCACAAACTTATTGACTGCTCAACATACAAGCCTAGAATGTTGACCAATCAACAAATGGGGCCGCCGTAAGCGGATCGCTACGAGCTGGTCACCACCAACGGGGCCGCATCGGCCGGCCTGGGAGAAGGGGGGAAGCGTGGACTCGCGTTTCGAGGACTTCGTCGGGCTGGTCTCTGCGGTGGGCAAGGAGGTCAACCGCATCAAGGCGCAGGAGATGCGGCGCTTCGGGCTCAAGGGCACCGACGTGATGTGCCTCTACTACCTGGAGCGGGAGCCCGCGGGCTACACCGCCTCCGAGCTCGCGCGGCTGATCGGCAACGACCGGGCCGCGGTCTCGCGCACGGTGGCGGCGCTCGAGCGCGGCGGTTTCGTGGGGATCGACGTGCCCGAGGGGGGCACGCGCTACAAGTCCCCCATCCGTCTGACCGAGAGGGGCCTTCGCACCATGCGCGAGGTCAACCAGATCATCGAGGACGTCGTGGCCCGAGCGGCCCATGGCGTCGACGAGCCCGACCGCGCGGCGATGTACCGCGCCCTCGGCTCCATAAGGGACAACCTGTCCAAGATCGGCGAGAGGTAGAGACATGGCAGTGCGCATCATCACCGACTCCGCGTCGGACATAGACGACATCGACGATCCCCGGCTGAGGGTGGTGCCCCTCTCCATCAGCTTCGGGGACCAGACCTTCAAGGATGGCGTGGACCTGGACCACGCCCGCTTCTACGAGCTTCTCGTTGAGCGAGAGGAGCTTCCCACTACGGGTCAGGTCACGCCCTTCGAGTGGCAGCAGGCCTTCGAGGCGGCGCTCGAGGGGCCGGAGGACGAGCTGGTATGCGTCACCATCTCGAGCAAGCTGAGCGGCACGAACCAGAGCGCCGTCGTGGCGGCGGAGGGCTTCGGTGGTCGCGTGCACGTGGTCGACTCCCTCAACGCCTGCCTGGGCCAGCGCATCCTGGTCGAGCTCGCGCTGAGGCTCGCGGCCGAGGGGAGGGACGCCGACCAGATCGCCTCGGAGCTCATGCGCAAGAGGGGCGACGTCAGGCTCGTGGCCCTGCTCGACACCCTCGAGTACCTGCGACGCGGCGGGCGCATCGACGCCGTGAGCGCGGGCATCGGGACCATGCTGCAGGTGAAGCCCGTCGTTGCCATCCGCGATGGCGCCGTGGTCACGCTGGGCAAGGCGCGTGGGTCGAAGAACGGCCGCAACCTCCTCAGCGAGGAGGTGGAGCGCTCCGGCGGCATCGACATCGGCCTACCCCTCGCCATCGGCTACTCGGGCCCCTCCGACCACCTGCTCAGGAAGTACGTGGAGGACTCGCGCTGGCTCTGGGAGGGGAGGCTCGACGAGATCCCCGTGCACACCGTGGGGAGCGCCGTGGGCACCCACGTGGGTCCCGGGGGCATCGCCCTGGCGTACTTCTCGCAGGCTTAGATTCTCGCGGGCTGGCCTTGTCGGCCGGCCCGCGTGCCATTGGTGGCCGGCATGCATGCTATTGGTCACCCCTTGCATACCGTTTGGCGATATCTGCCTGCTTGGCACCACATCTTGCGCCGCTTGGGTGCCATGGTAGGCGGAGTGGGCCAGCCGGCCCCGAGCAAACATCAGCCCAAACCATTTATGGAGGGACGACATGGCACACATCACCCGTAGGAACTTCCTCGCCGGCTCTGCGGCTCTTGCAGTGACGGCCGGTCTCGCCGGCTGTGGCGGCGGGTCCAACGGCGCCGCCACCGACGCCGCCAAGGACTCCGGCAAGGACCTGAGCCGCGTCGCCTCGCAGGAGATGATCGACGCGGCAAAGAAGGAAGGCACCCTCGTGGTGTACGGCTCCTGCGAGGAGGCCCACGTCGCGGCCTGCTGCCAGCACTTCCAGGACCTCTTTGGCATCGAGACCCAGTACCAGCGCCTCTCCACCGGCGAGGTCGAGTCCAAGGTCGAGGAGGAGAAGGGCAACCCCTCCGCCGACGTCTGGTTCGGCGGCACCACCGACCCCTACAACGTCGCCGTCACCAAGGGCATTCTCGAGCCTTACCAGGCCAACAACGCCAGCCACCTCATCAGTGACGTCTACCGCGACCCCGACGGCAACTGGTACGGCATCTACAAGGGCATCCTGGGCTTCTTCTTCAACAAGGACGAGCTCGAGCGCAAGTCCCTCGAGGCTCCCACCGACTGGCCCGACCTCCTGAGCGACAAGTACAAGGACCTCATCTGGATGTCCAACTACAACACGGCCGGCACCGCCAAGCTGATCCTCAACACCGTCATCCAGAAGTACGGCCACGACGAGGGCATCAAGTACCTGGTAGACCTCGACAAGAACGTCCAGGTCTACACCAAGTCCGGCTCTGGCCCCTCCAAGAACGTCGGCACCGGCGAGTGCACCATCGGCCTGGGCTTCCTGCACGACGCCGTCTTCCAGATGGTCGACAACGGCTATGGCAACATCGGCATGTCCATCCCCTCGTCCGGCGCGTCCTACGAGGTCGGCGCCACGGCCATCTTCAAGGGCTGCAAGCACCCCAACGCCGCCAAGCTCTGGATCGAGTACGCCCTCTCGCCCGAGTGCGTCGAGCGCGCACAGGAGGTCGGCGCCTACCAGTTCCTGGTCATCGACGACGCCAAGCAGCCCGAGGTCGTCAGCCAGTTCGGCCTCGACCCCGACAACGTCATGAACTACGACTTCGCGGACGCCAAGGCCAACACCGAGCAGTACGTCGACGACATCATGAAGGCGCTCGCAAGCTCCGGTGCCGACACCGGCGACACCAAGCGCTTCCAGACCGAGTAGCGGAGAAGCCCCAACCGCGCCCTGACGCGGCAGCGAGCCGGGTGGGTGGAGATTCCATCCGCCCGGCTCTTCTGCATCGGGGTGCGCGCCGTATTGGCCCACGACCCAGGGAGGGGAGCAATGGCGAAGAATCAGAGCGCCCAGCTTGACCGCAAGAAGCTGATGGCTGACCCGATCATGGTCACCACCATTGCCGTGCTCATAGCGTTCCTGACGCTGTTCATTCTGTATCCGCTGGCCATCCTGATGGTGGACAGCATCGTGGGGGAGAATGGCCCCACGCTCGACGTCTTCAAGCGCGTGCTCTCGATGCCGTCCTTCGACACGGCCATCACCAACACGCTGAGGGTGGGCTTCCTCGTCGGCATCCTGGCGGCCCTCATCGGCCTTCTCTTTGCCTACGTCGAGGAGTACGTGCAGCTCAAGACCAAGTTCGTGAGCGGCCTGTTCAAGGTCGTCTCGATGCTGCCCGTCGTCTCGCCGCCGTTCGTGCTCTCGCTCTCGGTCATCATGCTCTTCGGCAAGGCGGGCATCATAACCCGCTATCTGCTGGGCATCTATGACAACAACGTGTACGGCTTCTGGGGCATCGCCCTGGTGCAGACCCTGACCTTCTTCCCGGTCTGCTACATGATGTTCCGCGGCCTGCTCAAGAACATCGACCCGTCGCTCGAGGAGGCCGCCCGCGACATGGGCGCCTCCCGCTGGAAGGTCTTCACCTCCGTCACGCTGCCCCTGATCCTTCCGGGCCTGGGCAACGCCTTCCTGGTGACCTTCATCGAGTCCATCGCCGACTTTGCCAACCCCATGCTCATCGGCGGCTCCTACGACACGTTGGCGACCTCGATCTACCTGCAGATCACCGGCGCCTACGACAAGCAGGGCGCCGCGGCGATGGCAGTGGTCCTCCTCTTCATCACCCTGGCCATGTTCGTGGTCCAGAAGTACGTGCTCGAGGCCAAGTCCACGGCCACCCTCACGGGCAAGGCGAGCCGCGCGCGCATGCTCATCACCGACAACTCCGTGCGCCTGCCCCTCTCGGCCCTCTGTGGCGCCATCGCGATCTTCGTCATCATGATGTACGTCTGTGTGCCCTTCGGCGCCCTCTTCAAGACCTGGGGCTACGACTTCAGCCTGACCACCAAGTGGTTCCAGCAGGTCTTTACCATGCACCACGGCTTCCAGGCCTTCCGCGACTCCTTCCTGCTGTCGCTGATTGCGAGCCCGATCACCGCGCTCCTCTCCATGATCATCTCGTACCTGGTGGTCAAGAGGAACTTCCGCACCAAGGGCTTCATCGAGGCCGTGTCCATGCTGGCCATGGCCGTCCCGGGCACCGTCCTGGGCGTCGGCTACATCCGCGGCTTCTCGGGCGGCATCTTCCACACCGGCCTCATGCAGGGGCTCTATGGAACGGGCGCCATCCTGATCATCGTCTTCATCGTGCGCTCGCTGCCCACCGGCACGCGCTCGGGCATCTCGGCCCTGAGGCAGATCGACAAGTCGATCGAGGAGTCCGCCTACGACATGGGCGCCAACTCGCTGCAGGTCTTCATGACCGTCACGCTGCCCCTGATCAAGGACTCGTTCCTCTCGGGCCTCGTGACCGCCTTCGTGCGCTCGATCACTGCCATCTCGGCCATCATCCTGCTCGTGACGCCGCAGTTCCTGCTCATCACGGTGCAGATTAACGAGTACGCCGAGAAGGGCGCCTACGGCGTCGCCTGCGCGTTCGCCACGATCCTCATTGCCATCACCTACGGTGCCGTGCTCCTGATGAACGTCGCCATCAAGCACTTCGGCACCAGCGCCAAGATCAAGACCACCGAGGAGGACTAAGCCATGGCCAAGGAGAAGAAGGGCGTGCGCCTGGAGCACATCTCCAAGATCTACCAGGACCCCAAGACCGGCAAGGACTTCTATGCCGTCCATGACGCCAACATCAACATCGAGCCCGGCGAGTTCGTGACGCTGCTGGGACCCTCCGGCTGCGGCAAGACCACCATCCTGCGCATGATCGCCGGATTCGAGAGCCCCAACGAGGGAGAGATCTACCTGGGAGAGGAAGCCATCAACGAGCTCACGCCCAACAAGCGCGACACGGCCATGGTCTTCCAGAGCTACGCGCTGCTCCCGCACTACAACATCTTCGACAACGTGGCCTACGGCCTCAAGCTGCGCAAGATGGACAAGGACACCATCCGCGAGAAGGTCACCAACATCCTGGGGCTCGTGGGCCTCGAGGGCATGGAAGACCGCATGACCAACCAGCTCTCGGGCGGCCAGCAGCAGCGCGTCGCCCTGGCCCGCGCGCTGGTCATCGAGCCGGGCGTGCTGCTCTTCGACGAGCCGCTCTCGAACCTCGACGCCAAGCTCCGCGTGGATATGCGCACCGAGATCCGCCGCATCCAGCAGGAGGCGGGCATCACGGCCGTCTACGTCACGCACGACCAGTCCGAGGCCATGGCCCTCTCGGACAAGATCATCGTCATGAAGAAGGGCGTCGTCGACCAGATTGGCGACCCACACACCGTGTACTACCGCCCGGTGGACGAGTTCGTGGCCGACTTCATCGGCGAGTCCAACTTCCTGCGCGGCAAGCTGGCGTCCATCGACGGCGAGTCCGGCCAGGTCATGGTCGAGGGCCGTGCCATCGAGGTTGCCGAGCGCAACGGCAAGGCCGTGGGTGACGACGTGACGCTGGTGCTGAGGCCGGAGTCCGCCCACGTGGCCGACGAGGGCGCGCTGCCCTGCGAGGTCGTGCTCTCGCGCTTCATGGGGCACTACCAGAACTACCACGTGCGCTGCGGCGAGCACCTGGTCAAGATTACCGAGTTCAACCCCAAGAACAAGAGGATCTACGAGGTGGGCGAGAAGGCCTTCCTCGACTTCCACGCGAGTGACGTCCACGTGCTGTAAGGTTTACTGGTCGCGTAGACAGGCGACTCGGGCGGTGGCTCGGGTCGCGGGGAGGTTTGGGTCCCGCGCAGGTCATTTCTGGCTTGCGCGGGATTTTTCGTTTAAGCAGGTCACGAGAATCTTGCGCGCAGTCCACGGGCAGTTTGCGCGAGGCGGGGGTGATGCGGCGCGCAGTCCACGGGCAGTTTGCGCGCCTTTGGTCGTTTTCGCAGGTCATTTGAGAGACGCGCGCAAATTGTGCGCCGTTTGCGCAGCTCATCTGCGAAACGCGTGCTAACTACGTGTTAGCTGCGCGCGGAGACCTGGAATACCAGAGCTGCAGCTCCTTGAGGACCCTGGCACGAGCCGCTTGGAGCGTCGGGTCCTCCAGCATTGCGCGGGCCCACCCGTCTCGCCTCCCCGTCCCGCGTTCAGCGCAGGAGACGAGCTGGCATAGGAGGAGCTCAAGGCCGGCGGGCCCCCTCAGGTCCTCGGCGGTCACGGGGAGGATGGCGAGGCCCTGGCTCGTGAGGTCCCGGTCCCGGCGACGGTCGTCGACGTACCTCTTGCGTATCTGGGTCCGCAGCCGTTGGACCACGTGTTGACGTTCGGCGCTGCCTGGGTCGCATGCCACAGCAATCGCAGCGGACTCGAGGGACGCGAGCGTGAGGTGGTCGTGGCCGTCGTAGTTGAGGCCCACGCCCGTGCCCTCGAGCAGGATGTCCGGGACGCGTGAGGGCCTGGTCATAGGCGCGCCAGCCTGGAAGACGCGAGCGTTGAGCATGAGCGGTGCCAGGGGAAACCCGCCCTCTTGTGCGGGCGGCAGGAGGAGCGCGGCCAGCATCGCCTCGCGGGGAGACCAGGCGTTGGGGGCGACGAGCGCCGCCACCCTCCTGGCGCGCTCTCTGCCGCGGAGCCCCCTTGCGTGCGAGAGGAACCAGAGCATTCTGCCCTGGCTCGTCAGGGGTGGCAGGCCGTAACGGGCGGGGTTGTGCGCCGGGCCGAGCGGGTCACAGGCGAAGCTGCCGCAGAGCTCCATGCCCAGGGCGAGGAGCTGCGCGTCCGTCAGGGTCTCTGCCATCTGCGCGAAGGCGAGCTCGGGCGACGAGATGGCAATGCCGGGAGCGAGCCGGAGGAACGAGTCGGGCGGCAGCGTCGCTCCGCTTAGGTGGCCCCTCAATAGGGGAGAATGGCTTCTCTCCCCCGCAGACCTGACAAGGTGTTCCAAGGGTGTCGCTTCCGTGGCAAGTTCGGAGGCGACGTTGCCCAGGGGCTCCAGAAACGCCTCGAGAAGTTCTGCTTTGTCGTGTCGTCCAAGGCGTATCCGCGTGGTCGGGCAATCCATGCGCCGGGCGTCCTTTGTGCATAGTTCTCCCCGCCGTTGCGCCCTGAGAAGCGCCAGTGCCGTGGTATGCGAGAACGTGATCTCCATGCATCAACGCTAGCCCGCTCCGGGACAGTTTTTGGCGAGAAGATAAATCCAGCTTGCACGCAGCTGGCACATAGCTAACGGGCAGCTGCTCGTAACCCTGCTCTGAGCTGGTCATTTACGACTACGCGAGGGGCGGCGTCAGGTGTGGGGATAGGAGTTCTCGCGCGCAAACTGCCGCCAACTTGCGCGTGGTTTTGCGTTTTGCCTGGTGAGCAAGAACTCGTGCGCAAACCGCGCCTGCGCTGCGCGTGAAGACGTTCGACTCGCGCGCAAACTACCGCCAGCTTGCGCGACTAATCGCAGCGCCGCAGGTCAGAAGAATGTCCCGCGCACGCCAGGAATGGTTTGCGCGGGAAGCATAAGGCACCGAGAATCGCCCTCGGTCGACGCCCCTGGGGGAGCGTACTACCCCCAGGACCCTAGCGGTGATAGAAGGTGCCTCGCTCGAACTTGGGCTCGCAGCAGACGTTGATGCCCAGCTTGCGGTAGACGCGCTCGTCGGTGGAGCTGATGATCACCGAGAAGTACGCCGTGCAGCCGTGCAGCTGGTTGCTGGCCTCGATCACGCGCTTGGCCTCGGGGTTCGACGCGCTGCTTATGGAGAGGGCGATCAGGGTCTCGTCCGAGTGCAGGCGCGGGTTCTTGCTCTTGAGGTGCGTGGTCTTGAGCCGGCTGATGGGCGCGAGCGCCTCGTCCGAGACCACCCAGTGGTCCTTCTCCACCCCGGCCACCCGTTTGAGGGCGTTGAGCAGGAGCGACGAGGCGGCGCCCAGGAGCTCGGAGGTCTTGCCCGTCACCACGCTGCCGTCGGGCAGCACCATGGCGCCGGCGGGCTTGCCGGTGACCTCCTCCTTGAGCAGCGCGGCGGCGTGGGCGGGGTTGAGGTTCTTGTCCACGCCCACCTCCTTCATGAGGAGGCCGATCTTCCTCAGCTCGGACTCGCCGATGCCGGTGCGGGCGATCTTCTCCGCGCACCAGTAGTGGCGCCGGACGATCTCATGCAGGGCGGCCTTGCGGCAGGCGTCGTCGTCGCTGATGCAGTAGCCCACCATGTTGACGCCCATGTCGGTGGGGGACTGGTAGGGGCTGTGGCCTGCAATCTTCTCCATCATGGCGCGGAGCACGGGGAAGGTCTCGACGTCGCGGTTGTAGTTGACCGTGACCTCTCCGTGGGCCTCAAGGTGGTAGGGGTCGATGATGTTGTTGTCGTCGAGGTCGGCGGTCGCGGCCTCGTAGGCGACGTTCACGGGGTGCTTGAGGGGTAGGTTCCAGACGGGGAAGGTCTCGAACTTGGCGTAGCCGGCCTCGATGCCGCGCACATGCTCGTTGTAGAGCTGCGAGAGGCAGACGGCCAGCTTGCCCGAGCCGGGGCCCGGTGCCGTGACGACGACGAGCGGCTTGGTGGTCTTGACGTACTCGTTTTTGCCGAAGCCCTCGTCGGACACGATGAGGTCGATGTTGGAGGGGTAGTCGGCGATGGGATAGTGGCGGTAGACCTCGATGCCCATCTGCTCGAGGCGCGCCTGGTAGGCCTCGGCCTTGGGCTGGCCCGAGAAGCGGGTGATCACCACGCCGCCGATGGAGAGCCCCATGCCGCGGAAGACGTCCATCAGGCGCAGGACGTCCTCGTCGTAGGTGATGCCCAGGTCTCCACGGCGCTTGCCCTGCTCGATGTCGATGGCGCTGACGGCGAAGACGACCTCGGCGTCGTCCGCGAGCTGGCGGAGCATGCGCGCCTTGGAGTCGGGCTCGAATCCGGGCAGGACGCGGCTTGCGTGGTAGTCGTCGAAGAGCTTGCCGCCAAACTCGAGGTAGAGCTTGCCGCCAAACTGGTCGATACGCTCGCGGATCCGCGCCGCCTGCATCTCGATGTACTTGTCGTTGTCAAAGCCTGCGTGCATCCTGGGTCGCTCCGTTCCTCCTGGTACCCCTCTGGGGCAGTGGCCGACAAGATGGTACGCCAGCATCCGTCGTGCTGTCCCGCCAAGCCCATCAGGCGAGAAATTACACGCAACGACGCTGGGGCGGCCCCTGCCCGCTGCCCTACACTGGGGGACGTGGCCCGTGGCACATGCCCGGCCGCACGCATACGGCGAAAGGGGAAGCACCATGGCACGCATCTTCATCTCTCCGTCCAAGTACGTCCAGGGGCCCGGCGAGCTGTCCCGCCTGGGCGGCTACGTCTCGGCCTTTGGCAAGAAGGCGCTCGTCGTCATCTCTGCCGGTGGCATCAGGCGCTTCGGCGACCTCGTCTCGAAGAGCTTCGCCGACGCCGGCGTCGAGCTCGCGTATGACAGCTTCAACGGCGAGTGCTCCCAGGACGAGATCGACCGCCTGGTCGCCGCGTACCGCGAGACTCAGGCCGACGTCGTGGTGGGCGTGGGCGGAGGCAAGATCTTCGACACCGCCAAGGCCGTGGCCTCGGGGGTAGACGCGCCCGTGGTCATCGTCCCCACCATCGCCGCGACCGACGCCCCCTGCTCGGCGCTCTCGGTCATCTACACCCCCGAGGGGCAGTTCAAGGAGTACCAGTTCTTCAAGGCCAACCCCAACCTGGTGCTCATGGACACCGACGTCATCTCGAAGAGCCCCGTGCGCCTCACGGTGAGCGGCATGGGCGACGCGCTCGCGACCTTCTTCGAGGCCCGCGCCTGCAGGCGCTCCGACGCCACCACCTGCGCCGGCGACAAGGTGACCGCCGCCGCCATGGCGCTCGCCAAGCTCTGCTACGACACCCTGATGACGGATGGCATGAAGGCCAAGCTCGCCCTCGAGGCAGGTGCCTGCACCCAGAGCGTGGAGAACGTGATCGAGGCCAACACCCTGCTCTCGGGCCTGGGCTTCGAGTCCGCTGGCCTGGCGGGCGCGCACGCCATCCACAACGGCCTCACCGCGATGCCCGAGACCCACTCCTGCTACCACGGCGAGAAGGTGGCCTTCGGCACCCTGACCCAGCTCGTGCTCGAGGACGCCGACGAGCTCTACGACGTGCTCGACTTCTGCGTCGAGGTCGGCCTGCCCGTGACCTTCGCGCAGCTGGGCGTGGAGGACGCGAGCTGGGAGCGCGTGCTCGAGGTGGCGAAGCTCGCCTGCGCGGAGAACGACACCCTCCACAACATGCCCTTCGAGGTCACGCCCCAGAAGGTCGCGAACGCCATGCTCGCGGCCGACGCCTACGGCAGGGCGGCCCTGGAGGACTAGCCACGGCCAGGCGAGAGTGGCCGAGGGCCTCGGCTGCCGCCGGCACCTTGGGCGCGGGCGGCGGCCGACCCGTGACGCGGGCCCGTGGCGCACGCTATGACCGTCGGTCGCCACACCTGCGCCCCGCCCGCCGGGCGTCGTGGCGTCCGGACAAGCCCCTGCCTCGCGCTCCGCTCGCCGCGCATGCCGCAGGCAGCCCCTCTCGCTTTGTCTCATAATCAGGGCCCAGAGAAGCGATTCGAAAGAGAAACCAGCGCATGACCCCAGCACCAGGCTCCGACCAGCCGCAGATCAGCTACCGCCCCTTCCGCGAGGGCGACTTCGACGACGTGACCGACATCTGCTCGCGCATCTGGTGCTCGAGCGTCGAGGGCGTCTATGACCGCATAGTGTTCGGCCGCGTGATGACGCTCGGCGCCCTCCAGCGCTCCCAGCACGCGCACGTCGCCGTGCGCGGCCAGCGCGTCGTGGGGGCCTGCTTCGGCGGCGTCTCACGGGGCGGCCTGGCCCAGGTCGACCCCGACTGGGGCCAGCGCTTCGCCGACGTCATGGTCAAGGCCCGCAAGCGTGCCAAGCTCGGCGGCATCGAGGTCGAGGACAAGCTCTTCGGCCGCCTGCGTCGCTACACCATGGCGGACGTCTTCATCTCGCGCGAGTACGCGAGCTCCGACGCTGAGGTCAACCTCCTCGTCGTGCGCCCCGACGCCCAGGGCAGGGGCATAGGGAGCCGCCTTCTGGGCGACATGGTGGCACGCTTCGACGAGGGTGGGCAGCGTGGCTGCTTCCTGGTGATGGGCGACGACTGTGACGTCGACTTCATGGAGTCGCGCGGCTTCTCGCTCGTCCAGGAGCGCAGGCGGGCCGCGGACGGTGGCGAGGAATCCGTCTACCTCTACGGCCTGCGCCTGGGGTCGTAGCCCCACCTCGCCTGGGGCCATAGCCCCAGGCGGGCCGTTTGGCGCCGACGGCCGCCGCCAGGCCCGTCCCATCCCCGCAATCGGGTATCGTCGGACCTGTCTGAGCGGCAGCCACCTCCCGCGCGAAAGGAAACGCAATGGGACTCATCGACACCATCAAGCGAAGCCTCTTCTCCTCCGGGGACGAGGCGGGCGCGCCCAAGCCCGCCGTCTTCCACGTGGACGACGACATGGTCTATGCCCCGGTCACGGGCGCCGTCGTGAGCCTGGGCGAGGTCCACGACGAGGCGATCTCGTCGGGCTTCTTCGGCGAGGGCTGCGGCATCCTGCCCTCCGTGGGCATCGTCTACGCTCCGGCCACCGGCCGCATCAGCGTGACGGCCGTCACCAACCACGTCATCGGCATGACCCTGCCCGGCGGCGTCGAGGTCCTCATCCACGTGGGCATCGACACGGTGAGGATGGAGGGCAAGGGCTTCACGCGCTTCGTCGAGGCCAACGACGAGGTGGCCGCGGGCACCCCGCTGATCGTCTTCGACCGCGACAGGATCGCCGCCGCGGGATACGAGGACGTCGTCACGGTCGCCATCACCAACAGCGACAGCCTGAGGTCGGTCAAGAACGTGTCGAGCAGCGGCACGCTCATCGGGGGCCGTCCCCTCGTGAAGGTCGGAGATCCCCTGCTCCAGGTGGAGCGCTAGGGGCGAGGCAGTCCGCCCCTCTCGCCACGAAAGGGGAGAGGGGCCACCTTGCTTGTCGATGCCTGCCTGGGCTTCGGCTGGGCTATCCTAGGTGCCCGCGGCCGACCCCGGCCGCCCGCGAACGACAAGCAGGGAGAGACCATGCTCAGAGTGACCCACGCCATACTGCACGCCTTCGAGTTCGAGACCGGGAGCAGCTACCTCTCGGAGCGCGAGCTGGACCTCTCGCAGCGCCCGGTGAGGTCCTACGTGCAGCGGCGGCTCAGGAGCGTGTCGTCGAGCCCCGACAACCGGCATGGCAGCTTCAGCGAGCAGAGCGCCTTCGCGCAGACCCTCGACGAGTACCGCCGGGGGCAGGTGGGCTTCGTCGAGATATCCGACCAGCTGGGACGGTACCTCTGGGAGGAGCTGAGGCGCTGCGAGGAGCTCGAGGAGTGTGACCTCCTGGTGGCCGACTTCAGCGAGACGCAGGATATGGGCTCCAAGGCGGCGGAGAAGACCCAGGTGGCGCAGGCGTTCGAGGACGCGGCCACCAGCCTGGACGAGGACGAGGCGCCGGACCTGAGCCGGCGCTGCTTCGCCGCGGTGCTCCTTCCCCGCAAGCAGGCCTTCGTGCACGACCTGGGCAACGACGCGTCCGGCATGGCCGCCAACGAGATACTGCGCCAGGACTCCACCCTGCCCAACCCCACCGCCAAGGTGGACTCCTACCTCCTGGTGGACCTCCAGGACCTGAGCATCGACTTCAGGGACAAGCCGCGCACCCAGGGCAGCCAGGAGCGCCTGATCATTCCCGACGGCCTCCTGCAGTGCAGCGCCGAGGCCTCGAGCCGCGAGGCGATGGAGGCCGTCGAGCGCATCGTGGAAAACGTGGCGGAGGAGTGCGGCATCAGCCCCGTCGAGGCCGTGGCCCAGGCCAAGGCCTACGTGGCGAGCAGCGCCGAGCGCGAGGAGGCGTTCTCTCCCGAGGAGGTGGGCCGCGAGGTCTTCGAGGGCAGGCCCGACGTCCAGGAGCGCTACGAGCAGGCGGCCCGCGAGGAGCGCCTGCCCGAGGAGGTCAGCGTGCGCCGCGGCGTGGCCAACCGCATGGCGAAGAGCCACAAGATACGCACCGACACGGGGATCGAGATTAGCTTCCCCTCCGAGTACGCCTCGAACGACGACTACATCGAGTTCTCGCGCGACGTCGAGGGCCGCGTGTCCATCCTCATCAAGAACGTGGGAAGCATCCAGAACAAGTAGGGAGGCGGCACCCGCACCCGCCTCGGTCCTCGTCCGGGACGAGGCGAGAGGCACCGCGCCCTCGGAGGCTCCCGGCCTCCCGCGCCGGCCCTAGCGCCGCACGAAGGCGAGCGTCCCCTCGTCGCAGAGAGCCTCGTCGAGCTGGTAGCCGCGCTCGCGGAAGCCGCGCAGGCCATCCACGTCCTCGACGCCCCGCTCCGCGGCCCAGCGCACGAGGCTGCCACGCGCCGCCTTGGCCTCGGTCGCCTGCTGGACCAGCTTACCGTCCCGCCCGCGCGGCACGAGGAAGGAGCAGGTCAGCTGCCTGGGGCCTCCTGGCCGGAGCCAGGGGAGCACGACACGGGCGTACTCCTGCGACGCGAGGTTGACCACCACGTCCGCTTCCGGGCCTTCCGCGAGCGCGTCTGCGATGCGCGAGCCCCAGAAGCCATAGAGGTCGCCCGCGCCGTCGACGGCGAGCCGCGACCGCATCTCGAGCCGGTGGGGACAGATGCCGTCGAAGGGCCTGAGCAGCCCGTACAGCCCCGACACGATGCGCAGGTGGCGGGCCAGCCACTCCAGCTCGCGCGCCTCCATGACCTGCGGTGACAGGTGTTGGTACTGGATTCCCACGTAGGACATGACGGCGGGGGAGAGGGACGCCGCAGGGGCCAGCAGGTCCTCCGGGAGGGTGCGGAGCTGCTCCCAGCAGGCCGCGGCGAGCCTCTCCGAGCAGCGCCAGACCTCGCGCGCGCCCTCGGGCCCGAGGGCGCGCAGGGCGCGCGCGAGCTCGTGGGCGTCATCCAGGAAGCGCGGTGCTGCGTCGGCGGGGGGCTCGCCCTCCTGACGGACCATCCTCTTGGCGGGTGAGACGATCATGAGCATGGGAACGTGGCCTTCCTGTGCGTGGCGTCGGGGGTGCCCCGTCTGGGCAAGCTCAGCTGACATTCTAGGCAAGGACGGGGGAGTGGCGGCCCGGTGATGGGACAATGGCGGCGTCGCGAGCCACACGCAAGATACGGTTTGGAGGAGACATGCCACCCCTGCCTGCCCTCGCTGGCCTCGCGCTCGTCCTCGTCGTGGCCTCGGTCGTCGACCTCAGGGAGCGCAGGATCCCCAACGGGTGCGTCGTCGCCGTCCTTGTGCTGGGGATGGCGCGCGTCGTCTGGGCGCACGACCCCTCCCGCGGGTCGGTCGCGCTCGCGCTCGAGCTCGCGGGCGCCCTCGTGCCGGGCCTTGCCGTGGGCACCTTTCTCCTCGCCTTCTCCCTCGCGACCGCGCGGCTGCTGCATGCGCCCGGCATGGGCGGGGGAGACCTGAAGCTCCTCGCCGCCCTCTCCTGCCACCTGGGGCTCGAGGGGGGCTTCGTCCTGGTCGCCCTCTCCTGCTTCCTGGCTCTGCCTCCCGCGTTCGTCTCGCACCTCGCGCGCGCGGGTCGCGGTGGACCTGACAGCTCCCTCCTCCGGCAGGACTTCGCCTGGGCACCAGCCATCTCCGTGGCCGCCCTCCTGCTGGTCGCCCTTCGCTAGGGGGCGCCAAAAGGGGCTGCCTGACACGGGAGGGGCCCCGTGGCGCTCGCCCCATTGCCTCTGCGAGGCACCCAGATGATCCGCGCTCATGCGCCCATTAGGAAGCGTCATGGCCTCCTCGCGCGCCCCTGCCGTTCGCGCCGCCAGAGCATCCGCCCGCATTTCGGGCGGGGTCGGCCCCGGACCCCACTTACTAACTTTTCCTATGTGAGAAGGCTATGTGAGAAGGCGCACCCCGTCGGGGGACGCGAACCGATTCCGACGCGGGCACGCCCCGCGCAAGAGGGGGAGGGACGCATGTCTGAGAAGGCTGGGCAGCCCGTCGCCTCCGGTGGCATGAAGAAGGAGCTCACGCTCTTCAACTTCTTCACCATCGGCTTCGGAGCGATCATCGGCACGGGCTGGGTTCTGCTGGTGGGCGACTGGATGGTCCTGGGCGGAGGCCCCGTGCCCGCCATGATCGCCTTCGCCCTGGGCGCCGTCTTCCTCGTCCCCATAGGCATGTGCTTCGGCGAGCTCACCGCCGCCATCCCCATCTCGGGCGGGATCATCGAGTACGTCGACCGCACCTTCGGGCGCAAGCTCGGCTTCCTCACCGGTTGGATGCTGCTCCTGGGCAACGCCCCGCTCTGCCCCTGGGAGGCCATCGCCATCTCGACTCTGCTCACCGACCGCTTCGCCGAGTTCCCCGCCCTCGCGTGGCTGCGCTCCGTGCGCCTCTACACCATCCTCGGCGCCGACGTCTACCTCTGGCCCACGGTCATCGCCCTGTGCTTCGCCGTCCTGGTGATCTACCTCAACTTCAAGGGTGCCGGCGCCGCGGCCAAGCTCTCGTCCTTCCTCACCAAGGCGCTCCTCGCCGGCATGGTCCTCGCCATGGCCATCTCCATCGCCACGGGATCCCCCTCCAACGCGCTGCCCGTCTTCTCCCAGGTGAGCGAGGCGGCGGGCGGTAGGTCGACCGGTGCCACGAGCCTTCTGGGCGGCGTGGTCGCGGTCCTGGTCATGACCCCCTTCTTCTATGCCGGCTTCGACACCATCCCGCAGCAGGCCGAGGAGGCCTCCGCCAACCTCGACTGGAAGAAGTTCGGCCTGGTCCCGGCCATCGCCCTTTTGGCCTCCGGGGTTTTCTACCTGGTCTGCATCTACTCCTTCGGCTCCATCATCGACTGGCATGAGTTCGTGCGCGTCTCCGTGCCCGCCCTGGCAGTGCTCGAGCGCATCAACCTCTTCTTCTACGTCGCGATGCTGGTCATCGCGACCCTGGGCCCCCTGGGTCCCATGAACTCCTTCTTCGGCGCCTCGACCCGCCTCATGCTCGCCATGGGACGCAAGGAGATGCTTCCCGCGTCCTTCGCCCAGATCGACCCTGCGTCCGGCGCTCCCAAGAAGGCCAACGTCGTGCTGGCCGTCCTGACGCTCGTCGGGCCTTTCCTGGGCCGCAACATGCTCGTCCCCCTCACCAACGTGGCCTCCCTGGGCTTCATCTTCGCCTGCACCATGGCCGGCTTCGCCTGCCTGCGCCTGCGCAGGACCGAGCCCGAGCTCAAGCGTCCCTACAAGGTGAACGGCGGCAGGTTTGGCATCTGCTGCGCCATAGTGGCCGGGCTCCTGATCATCGCCCTCATGGTGGTCCCCGCGAGCCCCGCCGCCCTCAACGGTGTGGAGTGGGCCATCACCATCGCCTGGGTGGTCCTAGGCTTCGCCCTGCTCCTGGCCTTCGGCAGAAGGCGAGAGGGGCGTGCGTCCGCGGGCGTGGCCCAAGGGCGCCAGTAAGGCAACCATCGCCCGGGATCCGGCTCGCGCATGCCGGGCGACCGCACGCAAGGCAGGAAGTCAAGCTAGGAAAGTGGAGGCAGGATCATGGGCAAGTACGCATTCGTGGGCGGCAAGCTCGTAGACGGAACCGGCGCGGCCGCAGTCGGGGACAGCCTCGTCCTGGTGGACGGCAAGACCATCGCCTATGCCGGCACGGCGACCGAGGTGCCCGAGGGATACAAGGTCATCGACGCGGCCGGTCACACCCTCATGCCGGGCATCGTGGACACGCACATCCACTTCTCGGGCAACCTGACCGACAACGACAACGATTGGGTCATCGAGACCGTGGCGCAGAAGCAGGCCTGCGCCGTCAAGCAGGCCTACGACGCCGTGACCCACGGCCTCACCACCTGCTGCGAGATCGGTCGCAACGGCATAGCCATCCGCGACCTGGTCAACATGGGCGTCATGAAGGGGCCGCGCATCTTCGCCACCGGCCTGGGCTTCTGCCGCACCGCGGGCCACGGCGATTCCCACCACCTGCCCTTCGAGATGTCCAAGAACGGGCACCCCTGGGGCGATCAGGTGGACGGTCCCTGGGAGCTGCGTCACGCCATCCGCATGCGCCTGCGCGAGAACCCCGACGCCATCAAGATCTGGGCGACCGGCGGCGGCATCTGGCGCTGGGACTCCGGCCGTGCCCAGCTCATGAGCACGGAAGAGATCAAGGCCGTCTGCGACGAGGCCGCGATGGTGGGCATCCCCGTCTGGTCGCACTCCTACAACAGCATCTCGGCCGCGTACGACTCCGTCCGCTTCGGCTGCGAGCAGCTGATCCATGGCTTCGAACTGGATGACGTGACCATGAGCCTCATGGCCGAGCAGGGCACCTTCTTCACGCCCACCGTGGGCTTCCTGCCCAGCTGGTACGGCACCTACCCGCCCGAGTGGACGCCCGAGCTGGACAAGTTCCCCGGCAAGGACAACGCCGAGAAGGGCATCGCGCGCACCTGGGCCAACCTCAAGCGCGCCTACGAGCTGGGCGTCACCCTCACCGTGGGCTCCGACTCCTTCAGCTTCAGCACGCCCTACGGCTACACCACCATCGACGAGATGTACGCCTGGGTCGACCACTGCGAGATCCCGGCCATGGACACCATCACGGCCGCCACGCTCAACGGCGCCAAGATGGTCCGCAAGGAGGACGAGTTCGGTTCCATCGAGAAGGGCAAGCTCGCCGACCTCCTCATGGTCAGGGGTGACGTCCTGGCCGACATCCACGACCTCACGCCCGACAACATGGACGTGATCATGAAGGAGGGCGACATCATCATCAAGGACGCCCTGTAGCCCTGCCACCGACCCCCCGAGGCGCCCCGCTCCCACTCCCTGGGCGGGGCGCCCACCCCCCCGCCCTCTCTCGGCCCGTCCTGCGCTGCGGGCCGCGGGGTCCCTTGCCCGGGAGGCGGTCCCAGCCCGTGCCGGGACCGCCTCCCCCGCCCTCGTCCCCGTCCGGTGGATGGGGGCTTCTCTTCGCCGCGTCCGCGTCCTAGACTCGGGGCGTTCTGGGGAGGGGACATGAGCGCCAACATCAACAAGTACCGCGCCTTCCTCGAGGCGGCGCGCAGGGGGAGCTTCACCAAGGCGGCGGGCGCTCTCGGCTACTCGCAGTCGGGCGTGAGCCACATGATCTCTGACCTCGAGCGGCTCTGGGGCGTGAGGCTCTTCGGGCGTGGTGGCGGCCCCGTGGTGCTCACGCGCAGGGGAGAGGAGCTCCTCCCCCTGGTCGAGGAGCTCTGCCGCAGCTACGACCGCCTCCAGCTGAAGCTCGACGAGGCGGACGAGGACCTGCCCTCCGTGAGGGTCGCCGCGACCTCGAGCATCGCCGCCTACCGGCTGCCCCGCCCGCTCGGGCTCTTCGTGGCCGAGAACCCGCGAATCCGGGTGGACCTCCTTTTGGGAACCTACGCCGAGGTCGAGCGGCTCATCCTGGAGGACGAGGTCGACCTGGGTTTCCTTCCCAACGTGGCGGGAAGGGAGGACCTGCTGGCACGGCCCTTCGACAGGGACGAGATCGTGGCCGTGCTCCCCGAACGCCACCGTCTTGCGTCGCGGGCGCGCGTGGACATCGAGGAGCTAGCGGACGAGGAGTTCGTGGCGGACGCCGAGACGGCGCCCCTGCTCCAGGCCGACCTGCGCCACCTCAGGGTGCGCTTCGAGACGGCGGACGTCACGGCCATCATCTCTATGGTCGAGAGCGGGCTGGGCGTGTCGCTCCTGCCCTCGCTCGCGCTCGAGCGCTGCCCCTTCGACGTGATCGTGCGGCACCTCGACAATCCCGCCTTCCGCACGACCTACGTCGCCTGCAGGCGTGACGCGCCGCTCTCTCCCCCTGCCGCCGCGCTCTTTGCCCTGCTCGACTCGAGTGCCTGTTAGGAGGCCTGCCGCGCCTAGGCCAGCACGATGCCCATCAGCCAGCCCCAGCGCGGGGTGACGGTGCCTCCGTAGTAGCTGATCCATTCGCTGAGGCTGCCCGTGCGCACGTAGCCCACGTTGTCCATGATGGTGCCATTGCCCACGTAGATGCCGATGTGGCCGTAGATGCGTCCCGCGCTCGTGTGCGGGTGGCTCGACACGGCGACTATCATGCCGGGCTTGAGCTGGCCCAGGTTGGAGCTCGTGCACCAGGCGTTGTACATGTCGTTGGCGTTGCCGCCGGCATAGGCGTAGCCGGCGTTGCTGAAGACCTGGCTGACCCACATGGCGCAGAGGCCGGCGCCCGGCGAGGGGGTCGACTGGCAGGCGGCGAGGACGCGGGCCTGCGAGCCGGTGGTCGCGCCGTCCGCCCCCAGGCTCCCGGAGACGTTGGACGAGGCGCCCCCGCCCGCGGAGGACGAGGACGCAGCGGCAGCCGCCTTGCGGGCCGCCTCGGCGGCGGCCTCCTGGCGTGCCTTCTCCTCGGCCATCTCCTGGATCTCGGCGTCGCGCTTGGCGATGAGGTCCTTCACGTCCTGGTCGAGCCCCGCGAGGACGCCCTGGACCTCCTCCTGCTTGGACTGCATCTGCGCGAGCTGCTGCCTCTGGGTCTCGTTCAGGGCCTCGAGCTCGGCCCTCTGGCCCTCGAGCTCGGCCTTCTGCTGGTCGAGGGCTGCCTTGGCGTCCTTGACCTCCTGGATCATGCGCTCGTCGGCCTCGGTGATCTTGCCCATGTAGTAGAGGTTCGAGGTGAGCTCGCCGAAGGAGGCGGAGTTCATGATGATGCTCAGGAAGTCGGTGTTGCCCGACTTGTAGGCGCTGTTGATCCTCTCGCCCAGGCGCTCCTTCTTCTTGTCCAGGTCGGCCTGGGTCTTGTCGATCTGCTCCTGGGTCTTGTCGATCTGGTCGTTGACGCCCTCGATCTGGTCGAGGGTCTTGGACTGCTCGCGCGAGAGCGCCTCGTACTCGGAGGCGATCTGGTCGAGCTGCGCCTGCACCTGGTCGTACCTCTCCTGCGCGGCGCTGAGGTCCTGCTTGGTCTGCTCGAGGTCGCTCGCCGTGTCGGCGAAGGCGCTCGTCACGTTGAGGAGGCCGGCCACGGTGGCGCTCGCTCCCGCGCCGAGGAGGAGCTTGAGGGCGCTCCGGCGCGTCATGTCGTTGAGTCCCACGTTGTCCCCTTGTTCGTTTGGGCTGCGTTTGGCAGATCGGCGTGTGCTGACATGAAAGGATACTACTCAGACGCAGGCGGGCGCCCTCATCTGCGCAAGCTCCACATGCCTTGGGGCGGGGGCGGCTCCCGTGTCCTCGCGCCCTGGGGGCAGGGGGACGCGGAGACTGGGCTAACATGGAAGGCACCATATCGGCAGAGGGAGGCAAGGCATGGGGAACGCGCTGGACATCGACCGCAAGACGACGGCACTGCTCGTGATCGACGTGCTCGAGGCGGTGGGCGAGGACGCGGTGTACGCGCCCTCGCCGGAGGAGGGGGCCATGGTCGCCAACTGCGCGCGCGTGGTGGACGCGGCGCGCGCGGCGGGGCTCCCCGTCGTGTTCTGCGACGACGAGCACCTCGAGGGCGTGGACCGCGAGCTCGAGCTCTGGGGGCCGCACGGCATCAAGGGGAGGACGGCGCCCGCGGCGGCGCTCGGGGCGGGCTCGGGGGAGCGTGACTTCATGGTGCCCAAGCGCCGCTACAGCGGCTTCTTCCAGACCGACCTCGACCTGCTCCTAAGGGAGCTTGGGGTGAGGACGGTCGTGGCCGTGGGCTGCGACACCAACGTCTGCGTGCTCCACACCCTCGCGGACGCCTACTTCAGGGGCTACGACAGCGTGCTGGTCGAGGATGCCACGAGGACCTTCCTCTGCGGCAGCCAGGAGGGCGCCGTCGAGCACTGCCGGAAGTGCTTCGGCTCCGTGGTCGCGAGCACCGACGAGTTGGTGGCGGCGCTGGCCTAGCGGGTCCGCGTCGCTCTCGTTGCCGTCCGGCTATACGCCAGGCGAGAGGTGACGCCGCCGCACCGTGAGTCCGCCCGGAGCGGCGGCGTCACTCGCCGTGGCGCTAGGCCAGGAGCAGTGCCGCGAGGAGGGCGGCCTGTCCCAGGGAGTTGGTCGCCTGCTCGACCTAGTTGGAGCGGGCGTCCAGCTGGTCGCGGTGCCGCGCGAAGCGGACCATGGCCAGCATGCAGGCGAGCTAGAGGGCGAGGAGCGGGCAGGAGGGGAGGCTCAGGAGCCTGCCTGCGACCAGGGCGAGCACGGCCGTCTTGGTCGCGATCCCCGCCGCCATGAGGGCGAAGCCCAGGGGCATGAGGTAGCGGAGCTGTCGGCTGAGGAGGGGATGGTCGCCCCTGCCCAGGGCGAGGAGGAGCTTCCAGCACACCTTGCCGAGGCCCGCCGCGAAGGCCAGGACGGCTCCTGCCACGAAGGCCGGGCTCCCCAGCCTGCCGCCCAGGACGAGGGTGGAGAGGCAGAAGAGCGCCACCGGCACGCCGTCGAAGAGGGCGAGCCCCAAGGTGAAGCCCTCGGGCGGAATGGGGCCCTGACCCTCGGCGTCCCCGGACCGTTCCCTCGTGTTCGTCGCCCCCGCATGCATGTCAGCCCACGCCCCTCTCGCCTCGCGGCCCGTGTCCTCTAGCGGTCGCTCCGAGCGAAGCCGTTCCTCATGTCGAGGGAGGCTTGGAGGAGGACCTTGGAGAGGAGCTCGCCGGTCTTGTCGCGGAGCATCCTCGCGATGCGCCCGTTGGCCTCCTCCAGCTCGTCGCAGGCATCCTCGCGGCTCGAGCCCTGCGCGAGGAGAGACGCGTCCGTGCGGGCCAGCTCCTCGTGGCCGCGCGCCGCCACCGCCTCCTGGTAGCTCTCGACGGCCGCCGCCGTCGCGTTGAAGTGGGCGTCCGCCAGTGCCGCCACCAGGCGGTTCGACCAGTAGAAGCTCTGGGTCGTGACCTCGTCGGTGGTGTTGGAGAGGTACTCGGGCATGGAGCGCACGTTCGCGTAGAGCGGCACGAGCGCGTTGAAGGCGTTGCAGCCGAAGGCCGTCCACTGGACGGCGCGGCAGCCCTCGGGCGCGTAGGGCCTGAGCTGCAGTGCCGCAAGCTCGCCGTTGCGGTTGATGCCGACGGGGCGGTACCTGCCGCGCTGGGCGTCGTCGCCGCGTCCGTAGGGGTCGAAGGGCGTCCCCTGGTAGTGGAGCGAGAGCGCGTCCTTCACGTCCTCGACGGTGAGCCTGCGCTCGGGCACGCGACTCCAGGGGAGGGAGTCCGACTCGGGGGAGAGGTCGCCCGAGCCGTCGTCCCAGTTGCCGGTGTGGGGGTTGAGCAGGCGCTGCATGGACCAGGCCCGCGGCGTGTTGTAGACGTGGTCGGCGTCGGAGTGGCTGCCGAAGGCCTCGCGGGGGTTGAATGCGTCGCCGGGCTCCAGGCTCAGGTCGAGGTGGTTCTTGGCCATGAACTCGCGCAGGTCGGCCGAGCAGAGGTGCTCCCTCTGCGCCCCGAAGGCGTCGGAGAGGTCGAAGGAGTCGATGCCCAGCTGGTTGGGCATGGTCACGTAGCAGTCGTCAGGGACGCGGCGGGCGATCCAGTGGTGGCCGCCCACGGTCTCGAGCCACCAGACCTCGTCCAGGTCCGAGAAGGCGACGCCGTTGGGCTCGTAGGTGCCAAACTCCTCGAGCAGGGAGCCCAGGCGCAGCACGCCCTCGCGGGCGGTCCTCACGTAGGGCAGGACGATGGTGACCATGTCCTCCTCGCCGATACCCCCGGGGACCTCGGGCACGTAGCCCTCCTCGCCGGGCGTGCCCTTGGCGGGGACGAGCTCCACGTAGGGGTCCGCGCCCAGCACGCGGGGATTGGTGGTGAGGGTCTCGGTCGCGCTCATGGCGACGTCGGACTCGTTGACGCCGGCCTCCGCCCAGATGCCGTCCCTGTTGACGGCGTCGGGCACGGAGCTGTAGCGCTGGGGGTCGTCGGGGAGCTCGATCTGGACGTGGCTCACGACCGAGCGGTAGTGGCGGGGCTGGTCCTGGGGGAGGACGACCTCCATGCGCTTGGGAGTGAAGACGCCAGAGGGGGAGTCCTCGTTGCGCGCGATGATGGTGGAGCCGTCGTAGCTGGCCTTCTTGCCGACCAGTAGGGTGGTGCAGGGCATGGGTACCTCCGCTTCTCGTCTCGTCTCGTGTGCCCTCTCATGATAGGTCCGTGGGAAGTCGTCGCGCGGCAGGGAGCCGCATCGGGTCCGCCGGGGCTTCTGCTAGTCTGTCTTGGCGAATCCCGTGGAGAGAGGGCCCCATGAAGACGCTTCGCGACGTCCTGCGACTCCTGTGCGCCAACTGGCGCACCTTGGCCCTCTTCGAGCTCTTGTTCAGGGCCGGCACGGCGCTGGGGCTGGCGCCGCTCCTCCGCCTGCTGCTCGACGCCGCCATGGCCGCCCAGGGCTATGCGTACCTGACCTGGGAGAACGTGGGATCTTTCCTGCTGCGTCCGCTCAGCGTGGCCCTGGTCGTCGTCGTGGGGACGCTGCTCATGCTCCTCTCGGTGTTCGAGCTCGCAGGTGTCCTCGTCACCCTCGAGCGTGGGAGCAGGGGAGAGGCGATGGGCCTCCGGGAGCTGCTGCCCCTGGCCGCGCGGCATTCCCTGCGGGCCCTCGCCCCGCGCAACCTCGGCCTCGCCGCCTACGTCCTGGTGCTCGTCCCCCTCGTGAACCTGGGGGTCTCGACCGGCGTGGTGCGCTCGCTCGCCGTGCCTGAGTTCGTGGAGGAGTTCATCTACCAGAGCGGCGCGCTCACGGTCGCCCACGCGCTCGCGCTCGTCCTCGTCGTGGTCCTGCTCGTGCGCTGGTCCTACGCGCTCAACGCCTTCGTGTGGGAGGGGCTCGACTTTCGCCAGAGCCTCGCCCGCTCGGTCGAGCTAGGCCGGCGTCGGCGCCTGCGCGACCTCCTCTGGCTCGTGGGCATCCAGGCGCTGGCCGCGCTTGTCGCCGGCCTCGTGCTGCTCGCAGGTGGTGGCGCGGCGGGCGTCCTGGCACAGGCGCTCTCCGAGCGGCCCGTCGCCGCGGCCGTCGCCTCGTCCCTCGTGCTGGCGCCTCTCGCCTTCTTCGCGGTGGTGTGCCTGGCGCTCTCTCCCGCCCTGGGATACGCGAGCGTGAGCGCGCTCTACCTGGCGCGAGAGGGGCGCCATGCCGTGGCGCGGACGCAACGTGCGTGGGACAGGGAAAGGGTCGCCCTGGTGGCGGGGCTGGCAGGCCTGGGCGTCTGTGCGTGCGCGGCCCTGCTCCTCGCCTTCGGACCGGCGCTGCTCGAGCCCTTCGGCCAGGGGGGAGCCGCCGTGCAGCTGACCGCCCACCGCGGCGCGTGCCTGGAGGCCCCCGAGAACACCATGGCCGCCTTCCGCCAGGCCCAGGAGCAAGGCGCGGACTGGGTCGAGCTCGACCTGCAGCAGAGCGCGGACGGGGGCATCTTCGTGAGCCATGACGCGCGGCTCAAGCGCGTCTCGGGCGTGGACAAGGCCGCCTGGGAGCTCACGCTGGAAGAGGTTCGCGCGCTCGACGCGGGCTCGCACTTCTCGCCCGAGTTCGCCGAGGAGCGCTACCCCACCCTGGGGGAGGTCCTCGCCTGGGCCAAGGAGACCGGCATGAGGCTGAACATCGAGCTCAAGCCCACAGGCCACGAGCGCGACCTCGAGGGTGAGGTCGCGCGCCAGGTGAGGGAGGCGGGCATGGGCTCCCAGTGCGTCTTCACCTCGATGAGCTACGACTGCCTGCTGCGCCTGCGCGAGGCGGCGCCCGAGGTCAGGCGCGCCTACGTGATGACCCTGGCGTACGGCGACCTCTGCCAGCTGGACGCGGCGGACCTGTTCTCGGTGGAGGAGACGAGCTGCACGGCGCAGCTCGTGGGCTACCTGCACGCGCAGGGTCGCGAGGTCCTGGCCTGGACGGTCAACGACGAGTCCAACGTGCTGCGCGTCGTGGAGAACGGCGTGGACGGCGTGATAACCGACGACGTGCCGCGAGTTCGGGAGGCGCTCCAGGACCGAGACGGGCGGACACCGGTGGGAATCGCCCTGGATTGGCTGGCGGGACTCCTGGCCTAGTCGTGCGGGCCGCCTCGGCCGGGTGTGAGGCAGGCGTATGTGTCGCGTGCGAGAACGCCGTCGTGCCGCCCGCGCATGTGACGTCGGGCATGCCATAATTCCCAGAGCCCGAGGCGCCAGCCTGCGGGCCCACGGCCGAGCCCGAGCCGCCCGACCATGGTTGCGAGACTAACGTCCGGAGGTCCCCCAGCATGCCCATGAACTTCAAGCGTCGCCTTCCCATACCCAGGGAGATTCGCGACGAGATGCCCCTCAGCGCCGAGGAGGTCGCGCGCAAGCGGGCCTTCGATGCCGAGGTCGCCGACGTCATCTGCGGCAGGAGTCCGCGGCGCCTCCTCATCATGGGCCCCTGCTCGGCCGACCGCGAGGACTCCGTGCTCGAGTACATGGGCCGCCTCTCTCGCCTTGCCGAGGAGGTCAGGGACAAGGTCCTGGTGATACCCCGGGTCTACACCAACAAGCCGCGCACCAGGGGCACGGGCTACAAGGGGCTGCTGCACAACCCCGACCCCGAAGGGGGCTCCGACCTCCTTGGGGGCATCCGCGCCATCCGCCGCATGCACCTGCGCGTGGTGCGCGAGTGCGGCATGTTCACTGCCGACGAGATGTTGTACCCGGACAACTACCAGTACCTCGTGGACCTGCTGAGCTACGTCGCGGTGGGGGCCCGCTCGGTCGAGAACCAGGAGCACCGGCTGGTCGCGGGTGGCATCGCCGCTCCCGTGGGCATGAAGAACCCCACGGGCGGCTCCACAGACGTGATGCTCAACTCCATCTATGCCGCCCAGGCACCGCAGACCTTCATCTACCGCAACTGGGAGGTCCAGACTACGGGCAACCCCCTGGCGCACGCGCTGCTTCGCGGCTACCAGGGCCTCGGCGGCATCAATTATCCCAACTACCACTACGAGTACCTCGAGCGGCTGGCCCAGAAGTACCAGGGCGAGAGGTACCAGAACCCCGCCGTGGTCATCGACTGCAACCACGACAACTCGGGCAAGCGGCCCCTCGAGCAGGCGCGCATCGTGGACGAGGTGCTGGATAGTGTGAGCCGGAGTACCGACGTCGCGGGGCTCTTCCGGGGCTTCATGGTGGAGTCCTACCTGGTGGACGGCAGCCAGCCTGTGGGCGGGGGAGTGTTCGGCCAGTCCATCACGGACGCCTGCCTGGGGTGGGACGCGAGCGAGCGCCTGGTGCGCGACATGGCGGAGCGCCTCTAGGGGCGGACGTCCGGGGGAGAGGGACGAGCGCCCCCGCGGCCCGAGGACCGCGGGGGCGCCGTTGTGCGCTGGGAGCGTTGGGCCTCGCTCGTGGCTAGCCTACGATGCGATAGCCCACCGTGCCGACGCCGTCGAAGCCCAGGGCGTGGGCGACGGCGGGCTGGAGGTCGATCTCTCGCCCGGCGACGAAGGGGCCGCGGTCGTTGACCACGGCGGTGACGGTGTTGCCGCCGTAGCTGATCTCCACCACGGTGCCCAGGGGCACGCTCTTCATGGCGACGCCCATGGAGGTGGGGGTCACGACGTCACCGGAGGCCGTGGCGCTGTACATGAGCCCGTCGCCCTCGCCGTAGGTGGAGGCTCCCACGTAGTTGTAGCTGGGCTTGGCGGGCTGGGCTGGCGTCGCCTCCCGCTGGGGCTCCTCGGCCTTGGCGGTGGGGGTCGTCTCGTCCTGGCCCTGCCCGCCCTTGGGGGCGGAGGCATCGGCCGCGTCGGCACCCTGCTTGGCCGTGGCAGCCTCGATGGCCTGGTTGGTCGACTGGTCCGGCGTGCCTGCGGCGAGCTGCTGCTCGTAGGCCGCCTGCTGGGCGGCAGCGTTGGCGGTGGCGGCTTGGATGGCGGCCTGCTTCGCCGCCTCCGCCCGCTCGTAGGCGCCCTGGGCCTCGCTCGCCTGGACCTCTGCCGCCGCCTTGGCGGATTCCAGCGCCTGGCTGGTCCGGTCCAGGTCCTGTTCCATCTGGGTGAGCTGGACCATCTCGTTGAGCTTGCTGGTGGTGATGGCGGTCAGGTACTGCGCCTGGGAGAGGAACTGGTTGAAGTCCTCGGCCGAGAGCAGCATCGAGACCAGGTTGGCCTGGTCCTGCTGGAGCCTGTAGTGCGCCCTGATGGCCGACGCGGCACGCTCGCGCTGGGCGGGGAGCTCGGCCTCGAGCTCTGCCTTGTGGGTGGCGTTGTCCTCGATCTGCCCCTGGATCTGGCTGACCTTCTCCGTCGCGGCCTGGTAGCTGTCGGCTGCCTGGATGGCGGCCTGCTCGAGGGACTCGAGGCTCTGGTCGGCCAGTGCGACGTGGGGGCTCGCGAGGCAGAGGAGACCGGCGACGGCGGCGGCTCCGGCCACGCGCGCGACCCTGCTGCTGATGGGCTTTAGGTCAAACATGGTCCTCCTCGGGCGAGGGCGGCGCGCTGGGGCCGGGTTGGCCGCAGCTTGGAAGCTTGCCCGACCCTCGTTGGCGAATGGGCATCTTTGACATGATATGACCCCACGGGACCCCTGGCAGAAAAAACATGAATCTGTACTTGAGGGTTTGCGGCCGTGGGCGTGTTGCCGCCTGGCGTGCGCGTGCCGCCTGCGTGCCGCCTCCCATGATGACGAAGCGCTCCCCCTGGAGTCGCCTTCCCATGATGACGAAGCGCTCCCCCTGGAGCCGCCTTCCCATGATGACGAAGCGCTCCCCCTGGAGCCGCCTTCCCAGAGTTGTCTGCGGATTCCGCATACAACTCCGAAATGATGTAACGCATCTACCTGCGAAAACGCAAACAGCTGAAAGAATAAATCAAAGTTCTAAGCGAAAAACAGCATACAACTACATCGTGCGCGATAGGTCTAGACGCGTGGGAGAGGGGCGATGGGCCTGGCCGACGGAAGAAGCACGATGGATTTGCTGTGCGAGAGAAGCGCGATGGGCCGGCCACGTGCGGGAAGCGCCCCTAGTCGACCATCGAAATCCGCGTGATGCGGGGTTGGTCCGCTGCGGCGACGCTGCCGTTGGAGTCTTGGACGGGCGTCTTCTGGGCGATGGCGTCCACCACGTCCATGCCGTCCGTCACCTTGCCAAAGGCGGCGTACTGGCCGTCGAGCGAGCCCGCGTCCTCGTGCACGATAAAGAACTGGGAGCTGGCGGAGTCGTAGTCGCTGCTGCGCGCCATGCTGATGACGCCCCGCTTGTGCATGATGGGGTTCACCACCCCGTTGGCGCTGAACTCCCCCTTGATGCGGCGGTCGGAGCCGCCGGTGCCGTCTCCCTTGGGGTCTCCGCCCTGGATCATGAAGCCGCTGATTACGCGGTGGAAGGTCAGCCCGTCATAGAAGCCCGCGCCCGCAAGGTCCGCGAAGTTGCTCACGGTGACGGGGGCGGCGTTGGCGTTGAGCTCGAGTTCGATGCTGCCGAAGCCCTCGACCTCGATCTTTGCGTGGTGGGTGCCACTTCCGTAGCCGTTGTCCAGCGGCGCCGTGAGGACGCCGGATCCGCTGGCGGCCCCGTCGCCGGGGGAGCCTGCGCCGGAGTCCCCTGTGCCACTCTCGCCTGACCTCGTGGCCGTACCCGAGGCCCCACCGCAGGCAGAGAGCGCGAGTATCCCGCCCATGCCCAGGGCAAGCGAGAGGAGCGTGCGGCGGCTCATGGGAAGAAGCTCCCCACCCTGGTTGGAAATCCGGTCCTGGCTCCGCATGTCTCTCTCCCTTGGCTCGTGGCGTGGCGACCATGGTAGCGCGAGCGGGACGGAAACGCCAAACGGTGGGAAGCGCGCCAAACGGCGGGGAGGCTCGCAGGCGATGCTGTCGCACCAAACGACGACGGGCCCGCACGGATCACTCCGCACGGGCCCGCGAGGCGCGCCTCGTCCCTGCCGCGACGTCGAGACGGCGCGGCGCCAGCCTGCCTACTCGAGCTCGAAGGCCCCGGTGTAGAGCTGGTAGTAGGTGCCCTTCTGGGCGATCAGCTCGTCGTGGGTGCCGCGCTCGATGATGTGGCCGTGGTCCAGGACGATGATCGCGTCCGAGTTGCGCACGGTCGAGAGTCGGTGGGCGATGACGAAGGTGGTGCGGCCGTACATCAGGGCGTCCATGCCCTTCTGGACGATCTGCTCGGTGCGCGTGTCGATGGAGGAGGTGGCCTCGTCCAGGATCATGACGGGTGGGTCGGCCACGGCGGCTCGGGCGATGGAGAGGAGCTGCCGCTGCCCCTGCGAGAGCGAGGCGGCGTTGTCGGTGAGCATGGTGTCGTAGCCCTGGGGCAGGCGCTCGATGAAGCTGTGCGCGCCCGCGAGCTTGGCGGCGCCGATGCACTCCTCGTCGGTGGCGTCGAGCCTGCCGTAGCGGATGTTGTCCATGACGGTGCCGGTGAAGAGGTTCACGTCCTGCAGGACGATGCCCAGGGAGCGGCGCAGGTCGCCCTTGCGGATCTTGTTGATGTTGATGCCGTCGTAGCGGATCTTGCCGTCGGCGATGTCGTAGAAGCGGTTGATCAGGTTGGTGATCGTGGTCTTGCCCGCGCCTGTGGCGCCGACGAAGGCGACCTTCTGGCCGGGCTTGGCGAAGAGGGTCACGTCGTGCAGGACGGTGTGGTCGGGCGTGTAGCCGAAGTCGACGTGGGAGAGGCGCACGTCGCCCGCCAGGGGCACGTACTCCACGCTGCCGTCCCCATGGGGGTGCTTCCAGGCCCAGGTCTCGCTGCGCCGGTCGCACTCGACGAGCTCTCCGGAGGCGTCACGCTCGGTGTTGACCAGGGTCACGTAGCCCTCGTCCACCTCGGCCTCGCGGTCGAGCAGGCCGAAGATGCGCTCCGCGCCGGCAAGTCCCATGACCACGAAGTTGATCTGCTGCGACACCTGGCCGATGGAGCCGGCGAAGCGCTTGGTCAGGTTGAGGAAGGGCACCACGATGTCGATGGTGAGCGCCAGTCCCGAGATAGAGGGGTTGGGCACGTTGAGCGCCAGGAATACGCCGCCCATGAGGGCGACCGCGACGTAGGCGAGGTTGCCGAGGTTCATGAGGATGGGCATCATCGTGTTGCCGTAGATGTTGGCGCTCTTGGAAGCCTCGAAGAGCTCGTCGTTGACGACGTCGAAGTCCCGTACCATCTGGCGCTCGTGGGTGAAGACCTTGACGACCTTCTCGCCCGTCATCGCCTCCTCGGCAAAGCCCTCCGCCTTGGCGAGAGAGCGCTGCTGGGCCAGGAAGAAGTGGGCGCTCCTGCCGCCCAGCACCTTCACGGACTGCGCCATGACGGCGACCATGACCAGCACGACCACGGTCATGGGCAGGGAGTACCACAGCATGATGGCGAGCACCGACGCCATGGCCATGAGGGTCGAGAGGATGTTGGGCAGCGCCTGGCTGATGAGCTGCCTGAGCACGTCGACGTCGTTGGTGTAGTGGCTCATGATGTCGCCGTGCTGCGTGCTGTCGAAGTAGCGGATGGGCAGGTCCTCCATGTGGTCGAACATGGTGTTGCGGACCTTCATGAGGGTGCCCTGGGTCACGACGGCGGCGAGCTGCCCCTGCGCGGTGACGAAGGCGAGCCCGGTGAGGTAGAGCACGACGAGCGACGCCACGATCTGCAGGATCGGGCCGGACGCGCCCGCCCAGTCGCCGCTCTGCCAGTGCTCGGTCACGACCTGCAGCGCCTGCTGCAGGAAGATGGAGGGGAGGGACGCGATGACCGCTGCCGCGACGATGCACACGACCATGGTGACGGTCTGCACGGGATAGAAGCCGAAGACGAGCCTCAGCGTGCGTCCCAGCACCTTCATGGGGTTGGCGGGACCGTGCCCGCGGCCGCCCTCGGGCTGCGTGGCCTCGTCCGCCTTGGACGTTGCTTCTCCGCCCGCGCCTGCCTTTGCCTGCAGGTCCTTGGTGTCCTTGCTACTCATGGGACTTCGCCCCCCTTCCCTCAGCCGAGCCGTCCGAGGCAAGGGCGCCCATCTTCTGGTCGTGCGACTGCTTGTTCTGGCTGGTGTAGGTCTCGCGGTAGATGGCGTTGGTGCGCAGCAGCTCCTCGTGGGTGCCGACGGCCGAGATGCGGCCCCTGTCCAGGACCACGATGCGGTCGGCGTCTTCCACGGAGGAGGTTCGCTGGGCGATGATGATCTTGGTGGTGGAGGGGATGAAGCTCTTGAACCCGGCGCGGATGAGCTTGTCGGTCTTGGTGTCGACGGCGCTGGTGGAGTCGTCCAGAATCAGGATCTTGGGCCTCTTGAGCAGCGCGCGGGCGATGCAGAGGCGCTGCTTCTGGCCGCCCGAGACGTTGGTGCCGCCCTGCTCGATGTAGGTGTCGTACTTGTCGGGCATGAGCTGGATGAACTCGTCCGCCTGCGCGAGCCTGCACGCCTCGACGAGTTCCTCGTCGGTGGCGTCGGCGTTGCCCCAGCGCAGATTGTCCTTGATGGTGCCCGAGAAGAGCACGTTGCGCTGCAGCACCACGGCGACCTGGTCGCGCAGGGTGTCAAGGTCGTACTCGCGCACGTCGTGGCCACCCACGCGCACGCTGCCGTTGGTGACGTCGTAGAGTCGGCTGATGAGCTGGATCAGCGTGGACTTGGACGAGCCCGTGCCGCCGATGACGCCGATCACCTCCCCGCTCTTGATGTGGAGGTCGATGTCGGAGAGGGCCATGCGCTCGGCCTTCCGGGAGTACTCGAAGTCCACGTGGTCGAAGTCGACGGAGCCGTCGGGCACCTCGGTGAGGCCGCCCTCGGGGCTGGTGAGGTCGCTCTTCTCGAGCAGGACCTCACAGATGCGCCGCGCGCTCTCCTCGGACATGGTGATCATCACGAAGACCATCGAGAACATCATGAGGCTCATGAGCATCGAGAAGCCGTAGGTGATGAGGGCCGAGAGCTGCCCCACGTTCATGAGGGCACCCTGGCTCTGGATGATGGCGCGCGAGCCGAAGAAGATGACCACGGTGTAGATGACGTCGATGGCCAGGGTCATGATGGGGGCGTTGAAGGCCAGCAGGCGTTCGACATGCACGAAGTCGTGGTAGAGGTTGCCGGAGGCCTGCTTGAACTTCTGCTTCTCGAACTCTTCGCGGACGAAGGACTTGACCACGCGGATGCCCGACACGTTTTCCTCGACGGAGTCGTTGAGGCGGTCGTACTCGCGGAAGACGCGCCTGAACATGGGCATGACCTTGACCGCGATCCCGAAGAGGAAGAAGCCGAGGAGAATGGCCACGACGACGTAGATGGCGGCCATGCTGCCGCCCGTTATGAAGGCCATGACGATGGCGAAGACCAGCATCAGCGGGCTGCGGATGGCCGTGCGGATGAGCATCATGTAGGCCTGCTGCACGTTGGTCGTGTCGGTGGTGAGGCGCGTCACGAGCGAGCTCGTGGAGAAGCGGTCGATGTTCGAGAACGCGAAGTCCTGGATGCTCTGGAACATGTCGTGGCGGAGGTTGCGCGCGAAGCCGGTGGCCGCGACGGAGCAGGTGTAGCCCGCACCCGCGCCGAAGGCGAGGGACGCCAGGGCGAGCCCCACCAGGATGAGCGCGTAGCGGACGATGACGTCCATGCCCGCGCCGAGGTTGAGCTGGTCGATGAGCTGGGCGGTCATGAAGGGGATGATGCACTCGATGACCACCTCGCCCACGACGAGTATGGGCGTCCACACGGAGGTGGACTTGAACTCCCTGACGCTGCCGCCCAGGGTAGAGAGGATCTGGCCGTAGCTCAGGCCCGGCATCGCCTTCTCCTCGTTACTCATTCCCTGCCTCCCTCTCCTTCTGCTCGATGAGCTTCCAGTGCTCCATGAGCCGGTCGAGGTCGTCCGCGAGCTCGAGGCGCCGCGCCTGGTCGAGCGGCTCGAAGGCCTCGCGCTCGAAGTCGATCTTCTTGCGCGCGACCTCGCAGGCGAGCTCGCGGCCCGCCTCGGTGAGGGCTATGTTGAGCTGGCGCTTGTCCTGCTCCGAGCGGGTGCGGACGACCAGTCCCTCTCCCTCGAGCTTCGCGAGCACCTCCGAGAGGGCGGCGGAGCTTATGCCCACGCTCTCCTGCAGCTCGCGCTGGGTGAGCTGGCCCCCGCAGTGCAGCAGGCGCACGAGGACGAACTGCTTGCCGCCCCGCCCTCCCGCGTGCACGTGCAGGAAGTGGCCGAAGTAGCCGAGGCGGCGCAGGATGCGTCGCTCGACGGACTTCGATGCCTCCTCCAGCTCCCTGTTCATCTCGTCTTCCGTGGTCACCAGATTCCTTCCTCGCGTTGTTTGACCTGAGGGATGGTAGGTACCTAGCAAATCGATGTCAAGGTACCTAGGAATCATTTGAGAGGTACCTTGCAATCTTCACATTGCAGCCTCGGCGTCGTGGCCCCCGTCGTCGTGGCGCCGGCGTCGTGGCACCCGTCCGCTCCCGCCATCGACCTCCCCCTGCGTTCTCTATGCCATTCTCTGAAATCGATCATGTAAAACCCCAGTTGGGAGAGATCCAGGTTCAGGAATTTGCATAGAGAAGGAGCCGAGGTTCAGGAAGTGGCATAGAGAACGGCAGCTCTGCGCACGCGTCGTGCCCGATGGCGTCCAACGCGTGCGAATCCCATCCGAAAGCGTCCAACGCGTCTGGGGCGCTCGCAACGCCCCAGGTCACCGGAACCGCTCAGACGCGTTGGACGCTGCGGGGAAATTGCGACCAATCGACGCCGTGCTCGGCCTCGGCAATCGTCACCAGGAGCTCGCGCAGGACAGCCTCGGGGGCGACCTTGGGAAGGGTGTGGTCGGCGTCCGCGACGAAGGCCAGACGCGAGCCGGGTATCGAGCGCGCGATGAGGCGGGTCTCGTCCGCGGGAATCTGGTCGAGCTCGCCTGCCATCACGCAGCAGGGGCAGGAGATCCGTCCCAGGCTCTCTGCCTCGATGTGCGGCTCGACCAGCATGAGCCGGAGGAGTTCCGCCATCTGGGCCGCCTGCCTGCGGCTGGGGGCGGGCGTTCCGTCCTCGTAGAGGGCGGACTCGTCACCCGCCGTCGCCCAGGCCTCCCACTCGCCCGCGGCCGCCGCCAGCTCGTCGTTGCCGGGGATTCCCTCGGGAGAGAGGTTGGCGCCCACCGACATGAGGGACGCGACGCGCTCCGCGTGGTCGCGCGCGAGCAGCAGCCCCTCGATCGCGCCGTCCGAGAAGCCCAGCACGTGGACGCGCGCGAGTCCGGCGGTATCGAGGACGGCGAGCGCGTCGTCCGCCATGAGCTCGTAGGTGAGCCGCGCCGTCCCGCGCGTGCTCGTGCCCTGGGCGCGCGAGTCGACGGCGACCACGGGGCGTCCGCAGGCCACGAGGGCGTCGACGAGGACGCCGAAGATGCCGTGCTCCTCTCCGTTGCCATGGAGCATGAGGACCGGCAAGACACCCGGCGTGGCGGCGTTCGCGGTGACGGCGGCGTCGGCGGCTGGCGCGTAGCAGAAGGCGGATATCCGCGCGCCGTCGGGGGTCTTGACCTGCAGACGTCTATCCAGCGGCGCCGTGGGGCGCGCGTAGGGGCGGGGGACGTGACGTTCGGGCAGGGCGGGTGCGTCGTTGCTCATGGAAGCTCCTCCTGGCTGCGTGGCTGCCCAGATTCTAGGTGAGAGGAGCGCGACCGCCGCCTTCCGCAAGGTGACGGTCGCGCTCCGATGCGCCCCGTGCAGGGGGTGACGGCTTTCGGTGGCCTTCCGCTCGGCGTGGCCTACCTGTCCTGGCTCTCGTGCCTCTCGAAGAAGTCGAAGCGGGGAGGCAGCGGCACGAGCTCGTGCTCGGAGGGCCTCTCGCCCAGTGCCTCGGCGAGCTGGGCCGGCGTCAGGAAGGCGTTCTCCCAGCTGAAGAAGTCCGCCGCGGCGAAGCCCAGACGCTTGCAGATGCGCTCGCAGCCGAAGGGCGCCGCGGGGTGCATGAGCAGGGTCGTCGTGCGCAGCGCCGCGAAGGCGTTGGCGAGCGCGTGCTCGTAGGCGGCGTCGTCACCCTTGGCGGCCTTGGACTCGTCACCCCAGCGCTTGTTGGCCATGCGGGCGAACTCCTCAGCCACGCCCAGCGCCCCGTGGGCATCGAAGCCGTGGGCGCAGCGCTCGAAGGCCAGCGTCGCCTCGCGACAGGCGGCCACGACCTCGGCGTCCGCCTCGACGGAGGGCAGCCTACCGCCGCAGACGTTCTGCGCGCCGTAGAGGCAGCTGCGCGCCAGGCGGTTGAAGATGTTGGTGAGGAAGGCGCTCTCCTTGAGGGCGGGGTCCACCACGCGCGGGTCGTCCTTGACCAGGACGTCCTCGCCGGTCCTCTTGTCCTTGTGGCTCACGCTGGTGTCATAGGGCTTGGGAGAGAAGCTCACGGCCTTCTGGTCCAGGCCCAGGCTCAGCCAGTGGCACCTCAGCTGCTCGGGAGTGTAGTTGTCGAGCAGCTCGGCGGCCATGGGCGGCTTGACCTTGCCCGAGCTGGAGGCCTTCTTGTTCATGAACAGGATGTGGTAGTTGGCCACGGGCGTGTCCTGGAAGAGCCCCCAGTCGAGCGCCTTCCAGAGCGCCGGCTGTGCCACGCAGTAGAAGTAGATGTTGTCCTGGCCGATGAACTGGTAGACGCGGGCGTCGTCGTCGCACCACCAGTCGCGCCAGTCGCGGCTGGAGTAGCGGCCCTCGTCGCTCGTGGCCAGGGCGGCCTGGGTGAAGCTGATGGGGGCCCAGAGGCTCTCGGGCCAGCACCAGACGGTGAGGCCGCCCACGCCCTCGAGCTCCGGCGCGGGCACGCCCCACTCGATGTTGCCGGTGATGCGGAAGGGCAACAGGCACTTGCCCGTGCGGAAGCGCACGCCGGCGGCCTCCAGGATGCCGCGCGCCTCGTCGCGGTCCTGCCAGCGCGAGAACTCGACGGAGAAGGACTGCTGGCCCTTCTCGGCCTCGCGCAGGGTGTGGTCGGGGAGCTGGTCGCGCGCGGCGTCGAAGGCGGCGCGGAACTTGTCCTGCACGTAGATCACGGGGGCCACGAGCGACTCGCGCACGGTCTTGGTGACGATGGGCCTGACCTGCTCGTCGAGGTCCCACTCGTCCATGAGGGCCTTGAGCTCGCCCTCGAAGGCGGGCAGGTCGAAGTACCAGTTGTCGACGGGGCGCAGCTCGGGCGTGGTGCCGGTGAGCTGGGACACGGGGCTGATGAGCTCCTCGGGGTCGAACTGATGGCCCAGGTCGCACTCGTCGGCGTAGGCCTTCTCGCTCTTGCAGCCGCGGACGGGGCAGCGGCCCTGGACCTGGCGGCCGTTGAGGAACTGCCCGGCCTCCACGTCATAGAACTGGCGGGTGCTCATCTTGTGCAGGTAGCCGCGGTCGTGCAGGCGGCGGATCAGCTCGGCGGTGAGGCGCTCGTGGAACTCGCGGGCGGGTTCGAGGCCAGAGCCGGCAAAGAGGTCGAGGCTGATGCCGTAGGCGTCGAGCGCGGACTTCTGCGCGTCGTGGTTCTCTCCCACGTAGTCCACGATCGTCCCCTGGTAGCCCTCGGCCACGCGCTTGCGGTAGCCCTCCATGATGGGGGAGCCATAGCAGTCGGTGCCCGAGACGAAGAGCACGTTCTGGGCGCCGATGCGGTCGCGCAGGAAGCGGGCGAAGAAGTCTGCGGGCACGAAGACGCCGCCGATGTGGCCGAAGTGCAGGTTCTTGTTGCCGTAGGGCATGCCGCCGGTGATGACCGCGCGGCGGGGGAAGGTGGGACGGGCGGCCTCAAGGGCCTCGCGCTCTGCTGCCATGTGGGAGTTCCTTTGCTTGTGGCTGCTGTGTAACCCCTGCAGTATCCCACAACGCGCCGGGGCGGCGGCGCGGTCGCGGGTGGGCACCGGAGTGCTAGGGCGTACCGGGGTGCCAGGGCGCATCGGTCGTCGGAGCACGCGTCCATGCGTGCCGATGGCGTCGAGCACGCCGTTGCGCACACCCACCGGCAACGAGCACGCCGTTGCGCACACCCATCGGCAGCGAGCACGCTTTTGCGCACGTCGCCTGCTGCGTTTGCCCAGTTGCTGGAGGACGGCATTGTGCGTTCGAGCGTGAAGGATTTTTGGCGCGTGCGTAGCCGCGTGCACGACGGCGACAGACGTGCGTAGCCGCGTGCACGACGGCACGGAAGGGGCGGCTTCTCTCGCCTGCATATAGAATCAAGGCGAGAATGGCACGTCAGGGGATGGTGACAACAGGGACGGCGCAAGGCGAGAGGGGGCTCCGTCCGCATCAGGGGGGTGACGACATGCGTAGGCACGGACGCGGGCGGATGGTCGTCACCGCGGCGGCCGTGGCAACTCTCGCCTGCGCCCTGTTCCTTGCCTGGCAGCTCAACTATGTCCCGCACCCCAGCCACTCCAGCGAGGAGCTGGGCATCGAGCGCTACCAAAGCCCCCGCGACACGGACGCGGACGGCGTGGACGACCAGACCGACATCCTCGAGTCCGCGCGCGCATACGTGGCGACGCGGCCGCGCTACCAGAGCCGCTACTACGCGGGAGGTTGGCCGGACGACGGCTGTGGCGTCTGCACCGACGTGGTTGCGCGGGCGCTCCTCGGGGCGGGCATCGACCTGCGCGCTCTCGTGGCGGCGGACGTCGGCGCGCATCCCGAGGCATACGGCATCGCCGCGCCCGACCCCGACATCGACTTCCGCCGCACGCAGGTGCTCACCCTCTACTTCGAGCGGAACGCGCAGGTCCTCACGACGGACCTCTCCGACGTGGCCGTCTGGCAGGGTGGGGACATCGTGATGTGGGAGGGGCATGTGGGCGTGGTCTCTGACCGGCGGCGCTCGGACGGCATGCCCTTCGTCATTCACCACTGGGGTCCCCTGCAACTGCGCTACGAGGAGGACCGGCTGGACGACTGGGGGCGCATCGTCGGCCACTACCGCTTGGGATAGCCACTGCCGCTTGGGATAGACTGGGGGAGCGGCCGCAGGGCCGACCCCGCGACGACCGAGAGGACGGCCATGTCCAAGCTGCGCGCGAACTTCCACACCCACACCACCTTCTGCGACGGCAGCGCCTCGGCCGAACAGGTGGTCGAGGCGGCCCTGGGCAAGGGCTTCGAGCAACTGGGGTTCTCGGGCCACATGGACCCAGAGATCCACATGGACTGGCCCGCCTACACGGCCGAGGTCAGGCGTCTGCAGCGGAAGTACGCAGGGCGTATCGACATCCTGATGGGCGTCGAGCTGGACAACCTCTACGATCCCGCCTGCTGCCCGGGCGCCGAGTACGTCATCGGCTCCACCCACTTCCTGGATGTGCAGACGCCCTTCCCCATGAGCGTGGACAGCAGCGAGGAGCAGCTGCGCGAGCTCTGCGAGGGCTGTTTCGACGGGGACTGGCTCGCGCTCTGCCGCGCCTACTACGAGCTCGAGGCGCAGGTGCACGACCGCACCAACTGCGACTTCGTGGGACACTTCGACCTGGTGACGCGCTTCAACGACTCCATGCGCTATGTGGACGAGACGAGTTCCGCCTACCTCGGCCCCGCGCTCGAGGCCATGGAGTGCCTGGTGGGGCAGGGCGTCCCCTTCGAGATCAACTGCGGTGCCGTCAACCGCGGGCGCAAGGCGGAGCTCTATCCGAGACACGAGCTTTTGAGTGCCCTGCACGACTTCGGCGGGGAGATTCTGATCAGCGCGGACGCCCACCAGCCCGAGCTCCTGGACGGCGGCTTCGACGTGGCGGTGGCCTCGGCGATCGACTGCGGCTTCACGCACGTGAACGTCCTGGCGCACGATGCCATGGGCGGCGTGGAGTGGCGCCAGCTCGCCCTCGACGCGCTGGCGGAGTAGGGGGGCGATGGCGACGGACGGCAGAGGCGTACCGCTCCTCCTGCACGCGTGCTGTGGGCCCTGCTCGCTGGAGCCGCTGCGGCTCCTGCGCGAGGAGGGCTTCGAGCCCACGATCTGCTGGTCCAACCCCAACATCCAGCCGGTGGCGGAGCACGACCGCAGGCTGAGGACGCTTCTCGACTGGGCGCGTGACGTCGCCCACGTGGAAGTCGTCGTCGCTGGTGACGACCGAGGGGCATGGGAGAGGGGCGTCGCTCCCGCGGGCTTCGACCGCGAGCGCCGCTGCAGGTCCTGCTATGCCCTGCGCCTGGCGGAGTCCTGTCGTGTCGCCCGAGAGCGCGGCTTCGAGTACGTCTCGACCACGCTGGCGGTCTCTCCCTACCAGCTCTTCGACGCCTGCGAGGACGTGCTGCTCGGCCTTGCCCGGGCCAACGGGCTCACGGCCGTCTGGCGAGACTTCCGCCCGCACTACGCCGAGGCGACGATCGAGTCCCGCGAGCTGGGGATGTACCGCCAGAACTACTGTGGCTGCCGCTTCTCCTCGGCCGAGGCTGCCATGGAGCGGCAGCGCGCCCGCGACGCCCGGAAGGCCGCCCGCGCCGCCCGGCGCGAGGGCAGGCTGGTGGTCGCGCCCCCGGAGTACTTCCCGGGCTAGGCCGGGGACGTTCTCACCTGGGGCTTTGCCTTTGCGCGACGCGTGGGGGCTTGGCGCCTGTTGCGGGAGGCGCGAGCCCGCCACGGGAGGCGCGAGCCCGCCGCGGGAGGCGCGAGCCCGCCGCGGGAGGCGCGAGCCCGCCACGGGAGGCGAGAAGTGGGTTGCTGCGGGACTTGCGAAGTGGGTTGCTGCGATGCTGCGGGACTTGCGAAGTGGGTGGTTTTCGGGGTGGCCTGCCATGCGGAACCACCCACATCGAGCCGCTCGCGCGAGAGGCGAGAAGTGTGTGGCCACGGTGTCATGGGAACAGCGAAGTGGGTAGCCATGCGCTGCGGGAGTGCCGAAGTGGGCGGAACTCCGGTTCGCATGTAGGCGAGAACCACCCACATCGGCCACCGCGCGCGGCAAGCAGGATGTGAGTGACGCGCCATGTGCGAAATGGGCGCCCGCGCCTCCGCAGCCCGCGCCTCCGCAGCTCGCGCCGCAGCCCGCGCCTCCGCAGCCCGCGCCGCAGCAGCCCCGGCACGCCGCTCCCTCCGACACACAACGCACGCGCCGGCACCCTATAATCTCCCCGCCACGACCCACACGGCTCGCCGGCCCTCCGCCGGCGCCGTCGCCAACAGCAAGGAACCAGCATGCCCATGCGCACCGACGACTTCGACTACCCCCTTCCCGACGAGCTCATCGCCCAGGCCCCCGCGGAGCCCCGCGACTCCTGCCGCCTCCTCGTCCTCGACCGCGAGGACGGTTCCGTCGGGCACCGCCGCTTCACCGACGTCCTCGACTACCTCGAGCCCGGCGACCTCCTCGTCGCCAACAAGACCCGCGTCCTGCCCGCGCGCCTCATGGGCCACAAGCGCGGCACCGGCGGCGTGGCCGAGACCCTCCTGCTCAGACGCCGCGAGGACCTGGACCCGCTGGGCGGCGTCTGGGAGTGCCTGGTCAAGCCGGGCAAGCGCCTGAAGCAGGGGACCGTGGTCGAGTATCGCGAGGGCGGCATCCACGCGCCCCAGGACTGGCCGGTCGTGCTCACGGGCGAGGTCATCGACTACCTGGACGAGAACCGCGGCGGGCGCCTCCTGCGCTTCGTCCCCGCCGCGGGCCTCACCCTGGACGCCGCCATCCACAAGGCGGGCCACGTGCCCCTGCCGCCCTACATCACGGAGTACGAGGGCGATCCCGAGAAGTACCAGACCGTCTACGCCATGCGGGAGGAGCACTCGGCCGCGGCGCCCACGGCGGGCCTGCACTTCACCCCCGAGCTCATGGGGCGCCTCCGCGACAAGGGCGTCAACTGGGCAAACGTCGAGCTCGAGGTGGGCATCGACACCTTCCGACTGGTGGAGGAGGACGACCCCACCCAGCACGTCATGCACACCGAGCGCTATCACGTGGGTCAGGACGTCGTCGACGCGGTGCACGCGGCCAAGGCGGCGGGGCATCGCGTGGTGGCCGTGGGCACGACCTCGGTCCGCTCGCTCGAGAGTGCCTTCGACCCCAGCGTCCCCGCCGCGAGCCCCGCGATGGTGGCCCGCCGCTTCGAGGCCGCGGCCGACTCCGCCGCGGCCCTGGACAGGGGAGACCTGGTGGAGAGGCGCGACGCCACCACCGGCCTCTACCTCATGCCAGGTTCGACCTTCCACGTGGTCGATGCCATGATCACCAACTTCCACGTGCCCCGCTCGACGCTCATGATGCTGGTCTCGGCCTTCGCCACCCGCGAGCAGATTATGTCTGCCTACCAGGCCGCCATGGACGAACGCTACCGCTTCCTGAGCTTTGGCGACGCGATGCTGATCCTCTAGCGGGCAAGCGTGGGGTAAGGGGGATGGCGGGCGAGAGGGAACGCCCCCCTGGCCGCGGGTTTGGATGCAGCGCGAAAGGCGGTCGCGGCGCGCAATCCACGCACGACCTGCGCGCAAAACCTCGTCCACCTGTCCAAACACAGAACGCCCGCGCAAACCAGGAATGGCCTGCGCGGGCGCTCAGCTTTTGGTGCCTCCACCCTCGGGCGAGAACCGCCTCCTACCGCCCCTAGCGGGCCTCCTGCCGCCCCTAGCGGGGGAGCAGCACGGCCAGCAGCACGACGAGCACGACGAGCGCCGCGAGCACCACGCCCAGGAAGAGCAAGCGCTTGGCGCGGGTGGTCTCGCGCAGGTGGCGCTCCGTGCTGGCGAGACGGGCCACCTCCGCCTCCTGGCGCTCCAGCTCGCCCTTCGCCTCGGCCACGTCGGCGCGCAGCTGGGCCGTGAGCTCCGGCGTGGCGTGGATCTGGTTGGCGTCGTCGAGGACGGCCTGCTCCGCCTCGCGCTCCTCGCGGAGCTTGGCGGCGCGCCTCTCTCCCTCGTCGAGCTCCGCCTTCGCTGCGGACATCTGCTCCTCGAGCCCCTTCTCGGCGGTGAGTGCCTCGTTGTTCATGCCCTCGAACTCCTCGCGCCGCGCGTCCGCCTCCTTGCGGGCGTCCTCGTTCTGGCGCTCCACGGTCTCGAGCGACTGCTTCTGGGTCCAGAGGTGAGTCTGGGCGTTGTCCACGAGCTGCTGGCACTCGGCGGTGACGCGGGTGACCTCGTCGCGGGCGGCGCCCAGGTGGGCCTGCTCGGCCACGACCTCGCCCTGCAGCTTGCCCAGGGCGGCGGGGGCGGCGCTGCCGTCCTTCTGCAGGGCACTGAACTCCGCCTCGATCTTCTGGAGGCGGTCCTTGGCGCTGTCAACCGCCCGGTTGGCGGCCGCGATGCGCTGCTCGCGCTTTTTCACGGCGTCGGCCATCTGCGCGTCGGCGTTCTTGACGGCGCGCCTGATGTCAGAGAGTGAGCGCGCGGTGTCGTCGGAACGCCCCTTGGTCGACTCCATGAGTTCTCGGTAGGGCCTGAGGCGCTCCTCGTTGTCCCGCCTGAGCTCGTCGAGCTGCTGCTGGAGCTGGTCGCGTCGGGCCGAGGCGGCCTGGCAGGCGTCCGCGAGCTCGGCGAGCTGGCGGTCGAGCTGCGCCAGCGCGTCGCCCTGGCGCTGGATGATGCCCTGGTAGTCGGCCTCGACCTCGTCGCGGTGGCCCAGGCGGGCGCCGTCCTCCTCGATCTGCTCCCTGAGCGCCTTGGCGCGCTCGCGGCCGGCGGAGTGCTCGCGCGACGCGGCGCGGACGTTGCGAATCGCCTCGAGCCCCTCGCGCAGCGACCTGCCGGCCTCGCGCGCGGTGCTTGCCGCGACCGAGAGGCCGGCGCCATTCTCGCCCTCGCCCTCCTGGGCGTCCTCGGGGGAGATGGTCTCGATGGGCTCCTGGGTGCCGGGTGCCTCCCGCATCCCTCGGGCCTCATCGCGCTCAGTGTTGGGCTCGTCAGCCATGGCGAGCTCCTTTCCGGTCAGGGGATAGGTGTCCCCGGCAGCTCCTCATATCCCCTCATTCTGCCCCATGGGCCTGCGCTGGCAACGCGCGCCCGGCCATCTGCCCACAATCAGCGCTTTGCGGCGAACTTCCCCGAGGCGGGACTCGGGGGGCGCATGGGCGTCGGCCGGCACGCCAGGGGAGGATTTCCGCGCGGAGGGGTCCCAACGCCACGCCAAATTCAGACCCATGGCTTATCCATGAGCCTGAATGTTTTGCTAGTATGAATCCGTAAGCAGGTCCCGCCGGGGCAACCCTGCATGATGTCAAAGGAGAGCACAATGGTTTCCAAGCAAGTGACGATCGTCAGCGCGACTGGCCTTCACGCGCGTCCGGCCTCCCAGTTCGTTCAGGTTGCCAAGCAGTACCAGAGCGCCGTCACCATCAAGGACGTCGACAAGGGTACCGCTCCCGTCAACGCCAAGTCCATCATGATGATTCTGGCCGCTGGTCTGGGCACCGGCACCAAGGTCGAGATCAGCTGCGACGGCCCCGACGAGCAGGACGCCCTGGGCGGCCTCCTCGGCATCAAGGACGGCGACGAGACCCTCTTCGGCGAGTAGACTCGCTCCCAGGGAATCGGACCCAAGCGAGCCCGGCATCCAGCCGGGCTCTTTTTTGTGAGGGCACCGGGGTCGTTGCCGTGGCGCAGGCGGGTGGGTCGCACGGGCGCGCCGTGGCTCAGGACGCTCCTGCGCTGGCCGCCGCCGTCCGCGGAGCAGGCCACGGCCAGGGCCCACGAGGAGCAAGGCGAGAGGAACGCAGATGAGCGAGGCCGTAGTGCCCAAGGACAAGTGGTTCAGCTACGACGTCGTGGCCGAGGACCCCCAGACGCACGCCCGGGCAGGCGTGCTGCACACCCCACACGGGGACGTCCCCACGCCCATCTTCATGCCCGTGGGCACCAAAGCCACGGTGAAGGGGCTCCTCCCCCAGAACCTCGAGCAGCTGGGCACCAAGATCCTCCTCGCCAACACCTACCACCTCTCGCAGCGCCCGGGCACCGGGCTCGTGGCCGAGATGGGCGGCCTGCACGAGTTCATGCAGTGGCACGGCCCCATCCTCACCGACTCGGGCGGCTTCCAGGTCTTCAGCCACGGCTCCAACGTGAGGCTGAGCGACGAGGGCGTGACCTTCCGCACCGTCGACTACGACGGCTCCTACGTGCACTGGACGCCCGAGTCCAACATGCGCATGGCCGAGGAGCTGGGTGCCGACATCGTGATGCAGCTCGACCAGTGCCCGGGCTACCCCGCGACGCGCCGCTTCGTCGAGCGGGCCGTCGACCTCTCGAGCATGTGGGCCGAGCGCTGCTGGAAGGCGCACCGGCGCGAGGACCAGGCGCTCTTCGGCATCGTCCAGGGCGGCATGCACATGGACCTGCGCCTGCGCTCGCTCGAGAGGCTCGAGTCCATGGGGGACTTCCCGGGCTACGGCATCGGCGGCTACTCGGTGGGCGAGAGCCACGAGCTCATGTTCGAGACCCTGGCGCCCCTCGCCAGTGAGCACATGCCCAAGGGCAAGCCCCGCTACCTCATGGGCGTGGGCAACCCCACCACGCTGGTCCACGGCGTCGAGTGCGGCATCGACATGTTCGACTGCGTGCTGCCCACCCGCACCGCGCGCAGCGGGACGGCCTTCTCCAGCGAGGGGCGCCTCAACTTCAGGAACGCCCGCTTCGCCCGCGACCACGGCCCCATCGACCCGGCCTGCGGCTGTCCCGTCTGCACGGGCGGCTACTCCCGCGCCTACATCCGCCACCTGGTCAAGCAGGACGAGATGCTAGGCTCCATCCTGCTCTCCATTCACAACGTCCACTACCTGCTGGACCTCATGCGACGCGCCCGCGAGGCCATCATTAGGGGAGAGTACGCCTCCTTCGTGTCCCGCTGGGACGAGCTCCCCGCCGCCAGGGACTGGTAGGGGAGGGGCTCGGACGGGCGCGCCTCGACGCTCGTCGGCGCTTCGTCAGGCGAGAGCTGCCGGCAATTCGCCCTTTGACAATTCGCCCTTTGAGGGCAAGGACACCTCCTGGCCCTCCATTTGTCGGCAGCTTTGCGGGCGAGAGCTGCCGACCAGCTCCCCTCCCCGGCCCTCCCCGGGTCCCGTCCCACGTCATCGCCCATGTCGGGCTAGAATGACGGGGTTGACTTTTTGAGAGGGGCGCCCTGCGCCCCGGGACGGGAGTGCCGATGTCGGAAGAGAAGAGCCCGGAGCGCGCCAGCGGCGTGGACCGGTGGAAGGCCACGGAGGCCGCGGGCGGGAAGCCCCGCCGCGACCGCCGCCGCAAGGGAAGGGGCACCGGTCCGCACGCGTCCGCTCATGCCCGCCGCTACCTGGGGACCCTCGTCGCCCTCGCGGTCCTGCTCGTCGCCTGCGCCGTGGGCTTCACGCCCCTGGGCGAGCGCATCACGCAGGGCCTCGACATCCGCGGGGGCGTGTCCGTGATCATGGCGGCCTCGAAGCCCGACGGCTCCGCCCCCACCGCCGACGAGATGGCCACCGCCACGAGCATCGTCCAGAGCCGCGTCAACTCCCTCGGCGCCTCCGAGACCTCCGTCCAGCAGCAGGGCACCAACTCCATCCTGATCCAGATTCCGGGCGCCACCGACGCCCAGGCGGCCATCCAGACCATCGGGCAGACGGGCAAGCTCGAGTTCGTCCGCATGGACGAGATAGGCGACGCCGACGCCCTGGCCAAGCTCAACGCGGGCTCGGAGGGCGTGCGGCTCGAAGAGGAGAGCTACACTGCCTTCCTCGACGGCTCGCACATCTCGAGCACCGCCGTGGCGCAGAGCTCCTCCTCGGCGACCGGCGACTACGTGGTCAACCTGAGCCTCGACCCCGAGGGCTCGGCCGCCTTCGCCGACGTCACCCGCGAGCTCGCGCCGCACAAGGGCCGCATCGCCATCGTGCTCGACGGCGTCGTGAACTCCGCCCCCGCCGTCCAGTCCGAGATCACGGGCGGCCAGGTCTCGATCTCGGGCAACTTCACCCTCGAGCAGGCGAAGTCGCTCAAGACCGTGCTCGACTCCGGCTCGCTGCCCGTCACGCTGACCTACTCCGAGAGCCGCGTGGTGGGCCCCACCCTGGGCCAGGACTCCCTCTCGAAGGGCGTCGTGGCCATCGCCGTGGGCGTGGCCGCGGTGGTCGTCTACCTCTTCCTCTTCTACCGCGGCCTGGGCATCCTCACCATGGGCTCGCTCGCCGTCTTCGCCCTGCTCTACCTGGGGCTCCTCGCACTGCTCTCGCACTTCGGCTCCTTCGCGCTCACGCTTCCCGGCCTTGCCGGCATGGTGCTCACCACGGGCTCGGCCGCGGACTCCTCGATACTGGTGCTCGAGCGCTTCAGGGAGGAGGTCCGCATGGGCCGCAGCATCAAGAACGCCGCCGTCTCGGGCGCGCGGCACGGCATCCTGACCTCGCTCGACGCCGACGCCGTTACCCTGGTCACGGCCCTCGCCCTCTTCCTCGTGGCCGTGGGCCCCGTCAAGGGCTTCGGCCTCACCCTGGCCTTGGGCATCGCCTGCGACGTCGTGACCATGCTCTGCTTCAAGGCGCCGGCGCTCAGGCTCCTCGCCCTCGGCCCCATCCAGCGCCATCCCGGCTTCTGGGGCATAGCCCAGGACCTCGAGGAGGCAGCCTCCGGCCAGGGGGACGCGGAGCGCCAGAGGGGGGGTGTGGCCCGTGCGTAGCCACTTCGAGCGCGAGATTCCCTTCATCCAGCACCGCCGCCAGCTCCTGGGCCTCTCCTGCGCCCTGGTCGTCCTCGCCGTGCTGGGCATCGCCCTGCGCGGCCTCGTCTTCGGCATCGAGTTCCGCGGGGGCACCGAGGTCGACTTCACCGGCACCGGCGAGCTTACGATAGAGCAGATGAGGGACGCCCTCACCGCCGCGGGCGAGGCGGACCCCACCGTCCAGACCACCGTGAGCGACGGCAGCGCGGGCTTCCTGGTGCGTTCGGACACCGTTGACCCAAGCGTCGCCAACCAGCATGCCGCCGAGGCGGCCAAGGTCCTGGGGCTCACCGACCAGAACTACACCGTCACCACCATCGGGCCCGACTGGGGCGCCGACGTGACGCGCACCTCCGCCCTGGCCTTCGGCCTGGCGATCCTGGCCATCATCGCCTTCGTGTCGATCCGCTACGAGTTCAAGATGTCCATCACGGCCGTCGTCGCGCTGGTCCACGACCTGCTCATCATCGTGGGCGTCTACGCCTGGACCCAGATTGCAATCACGCCCAACGTCGTCGCGGCGCTCCTCACGATCATGGGCTACTCGCTCTATGACACGGTGGTCGAGTTCAACCGCATGAACGAGAACGCCAAGGGCCCGCGCGACCCGCGCCACCGCACCTACTACCAGATCTGCAACTTCTCGATCAACGAGGTCATCGTCCGCACCATCAACACCACTATCACCTCGCTCGTGCCCGTCGTGGCCATGCTCGCCCTGGGCGGCGCGACCCTCAAGGACTTCGCCTTCGCCATGCTGGTGGGCGAGCTTTTGGGGACCTACTCCAGCTTCGCCGTCGCCTCGCCGCTCCTGGCCATCTGGAAGACGCGCGAGCCCAAGTGGAGGAAGCTCGAGGAGAGGTACGGAGAGGCCGCCGCCCAGGCGGCCCCGAAGGAAGCCGAGTAGCGTGGCCGGGCTCATGGGCAGCCGGCGCTGGGAGCTCTGCGCCCCGAACCCCGCCCTCGAGCGCGAGCTCTCGTCGCAGCTGGGGCTTGTGCCCCTGGTGGCGCGCGTCATGGCCGCGCGCGGCGTCGCCTCCGTCGACGAGGCGCGGGCGTTCCTCACTCCCTCCCTCGCGCGCGACTGGTGCGACCCTCTGCTCGTCCCCGGCATGGCCGACGCCGCGGGTCGCATCGAGAGGGCCGTCCGCACGGGCCAGACCGTCGCGATATTCGGCGACTTCGACGTGGACGGCATGTCCGCCACGGCCCTCCTCACCCTGGGCCTGCGCGAGCTTGGGGCGGAGGTGCACCCCTACATACCCCATCGCTTCGGCGAGGGCTACGGGCTCAGCCGCGAGGCCCTGGGCCGCGTGATCGAGGGCTGCGACCCCGACCTCGTGGTCACGGTGGACAACGGCATCGCCGCCCGCGAGGAGGTCGCCTGGCTCGTGGGACAGGGCGTCGACGTCGTGGTGACGGACCACCACGAGCCCGCCGAGCTTGTGCCCGAGGGCATACCCGTGACTGACCCCAAGCTCGCCGACGACTGCCCGAGCCGCGAGCTTGCGGGGGCCGGCGTCGCGCTCAAGCTCCTCCAGGAGCTGGGCCGGCGGCTGGGCGCCCCCGACCTCTGGCGTTCCTACACCGAGGTCGCGACCCTGGGCACGGTGTCAGACATGATGCTCCTCTCGGGAGAGAACCGCGCCCTCGTGGCCGACGGGATCTCCCGCATGCGCGAGGCGGCCCGCCCGGGCATCGTCGCCCTGGCGGCCACCGCCCGCGTGGACGTGACGACGATCACCTCCGACCAGCTGCCCTTCTCCCTTGTGCCCCGCCTCAACGCGGCGGGACGCATGGGCACCACCGACGTGGCCTTCGAGCTCCTGCTCACCGACGACCTGGAGCGCGCCCAGCAGCTCGCCGCCCGCCTCGAGCAGGTCAACTCCGAGCGGCGCGAGATAGAGGCGCAGCTCACTGAGGAGGCCATGGCCAAGGTCGACTCCTCCTTCGACGGGGGCCGCGTGGTCGTGGTCTCGGGCGAGGGCTGGCACGAGGGCGTGAAGGGCATCGTGGCGAGCCGCATGACCAACCGCTACCACGTCCCCGCCATCGTCTTCTCCATCTCGGACGGCATCGCGCGCGGCTCTGGCCGCTCGGTGGGCTCCGTGGACCTCTTCCGCGCCGTGGAGCAGTGCTCCGACCTCCTCGTCCGCTTCGGCGGGCATGCCGGTGCCGTGGGCGTCACCTGCGACGTCGCCAACCTGGACGCCTTCAGGGTGCGCCTGGGGGAGGTCATGGCGGAGCTCCCCGACTCCCAGTTCGAGGACAGGGGGGAGGTCTGCGCCCTGGTGGACCTGGCCGAGATGACCGTTCTCAACATCGAGGCGCTCGAGACGCTGCAGCCCTTCGGCCAGGGCAACAAGAAGCCGCTCCTGGGCGTGCGCGGCGTGAGCATGCGCAACCGCACCCGCGTGGGCTCCGACGGCAGCCACCTGCGCTTCGTGGCCACCGACGGCATGTCCTCGGTTCCCGCGATCATGTTCCGCGCGCCCGATATCGAGCGCGCGAACGACTGCGACGCCGCGGTCGACCTGGTCTTCGAGCCCGTGGCAGAGACCTGGCAGGGCCGCACGAAGCCCAAGCTCATGGTGAAGGACATCCTCTATCGCGACGAGCCCGAGCCTGCCCGTGAGGGGGAGGCCGGCGTGGCCGAGGAGCTCTTCTCGCATGCGTCCGAGGTACTCTCGCGCGACGAGTTCGCGGGCATCGCCGAGGCGCAGGGCTTCGTGACCAAGCTCATGGGCGTGAGCTTTGCCGGGCGCCAGGAGCTTGTGCGCGGCCTCTCCGCAGGCGACGACCTCCGGCTCGGGCGCGAGCCCCAGAACCCCGACGACCCCAACGCGATCGCGGTGTTCGACGGCTCGGGCAGGCGCCTCGGCTACCTGCGCCGCCAGATAGCGGCCGCCCTCGCGCCCCATGTGGACGCGGGACGACGCTACGAGGCGCGCGTGCTCGACGTCACCGGGGGAGACGAGCTCCGACCCACGCTGGGCGTCAACCTGCGCCTCGAGCGCGTGGCCGGAACCGAGCCGACGGGAGGGGACGCGGCCTGCGCCCCCTCGTCCGTGCGCGCCGAGCTCGCCTCGCTGGGCGCGGGCGAGCTGAGGGCGCGCCTGGTGCGCTCCCTCATCGGCGACCACGAGCTCCTTCCGGCCCAGGTCGCGGCTCTCGACCGGCTCGCCGCCGGCCGTTCCACGCTCTGCGTCATGGCGACGGGCCGCGGCAAGTCCCTCGTCTTCCACGTGCACGCCGCGATCTCGGCGCTCCGCGCCGGGAAGGCGAGCGTCTTCGTGTACCCGCTGCGCGCGCTGGTGAGCGACCAGTCCTTCCACCTCGCCGCCGCCTTCGCCAAGCTCGGCATGAGCGTGCGCGTCCTCACGGGCGAGAGCTCCCGCGGCGAGCGTGACGACGTCTTCTGCGGCCTGGCATCCGGCGCGGTGGACGTCCTCCTCACCACGCCCGAGTTCCTGGCCATCCACGCGGACCGCTTCGCCTCCTCCGGGCGCGTCGGCTTCGTGGTGGTGGACGAGGCCCACCATGCGGGCGAGACGGGCGGGCGCAGCGCCTACGCCCAGCTCCCACGGGTGTTGGAGCGGCTCGGGAACCCCGTCGCGCTGGCTGTGACCGCCACGGCCCAGGCGGGGGTCGCGCGCGAGCTCTGCCGGCTCCTCTCCATCGACGAGCGCGACGTCGTGGTGGATGCGAGCGTCCGCGACAACCTGCGTGTGCGTGACTGCCGCGAGCTCCGCGACCGTGACAGCGCCCTGGTCTCGGTCGTCGCGACGGGCATGAAGACCGTGGTCTACGTCAACTCGCGCGAGCAGTCCGTCTCGCTCGCGCGGATGCTGCGCAAGGCCGTCCCCGAGCTCGCGCGGCGCATCGCCTTCTACAACGCCGGCCTCACCCGCGCCGACCGCGGCAGGGTCGAGGACGCCTTCCGTGCGGGCGAGCTCAAGTGCATCGTGTCCACGAGCGCCTTCGGCGAGGGCGTCAACCTGCCCGACATCCGCAACGTGATGCTCTACCACATGCCCTTCGGCTCCATCGAGTTCAACCAGATGAGCGGCCGGGCGGGCAGGGACGGCCAGGACGCCTGCGTCTGGCTGCTCTTCGGCGGCAGGGACGCGCGCATCAACGAGAGGATCCTCGCCGCCTCGGCCCCGGAGCGCTCGGAGCTCGTGACGCTCTACCGGGTGCTCCGCGAGCTCGCGGACGGGCAGGCGGCGGCCACGGGCCTGAGGCTCACCAACGCCGACCTCGCCCAGGAGGCGCTCCTGCGCCATCCCGCCTCGCAGTTGGACGAGCGCGCCGTGTCGTGCGGCATCTCGGTCTTCCGGGAGCTGGGCTTCCTCTCCACGGACGGCTACGGCTCCGCCCGCCGAATTACCATGGCCCAGAGCCCCTCGCACGTCCAGCTCGACCGCTCCATTCGCTATCTTGAGGGGCTACGCCTTCGCGACGAGTTCCAGGCGTTTCGCGACTGGGCGCTCTCGAGCAGCCCGCAGGAGCTTCTCGATCGCATCAACAGGCCCATCACGCCCGGCTTCGGTGACGTGGTGGACGGCTAGGAGGTCCTGATGGCCAACGCAGACTCGGCTCCCGCCCGACGAAGGGAGACCCCGCAGGCCGACAACTGGCGGGTCCTGTGCAACACCTGCTCCGACTACCTCGACGGCGGCGAGCTCGCCCGCGTCAAGGAGGCCTATTCCTTCGCGGCCGAGTTTCACGCCGACCAGCGCAGGCGCTCGGGCGAGCCCTACATCAACCATCCCGTCGAGGTGGCGCTGATCCTGGCCAAGGACCTCAGGATGGACGGCGACTCCATCTGCGCCGCCCTCTTGCACGACACGGTCGAGGACACCCCCGCGACCCTGGCGGACATCTCGGTGCGCTTCGGCGAGACCGTGGCGGAGCTCGTCGACGGCGTCACCAAGCTCACCTCGATCCAGGTCGCCTCCATGGACGAGAAGCAGGCCCTCAACCTGCGCAAGATGTTCCTCGCCATGTCCAAGGACATCCGCGTGGTCATCATCAAGCTGGCCGACCGCCTGCACAACATGCGCACCCTGGCGGCCCTCAAGCCCGACCGCCGCGCCTTCAAGGCCCGCGAGACCATGGACGTCTACGCTCCCCTCGCGGACCGCCTGGGCATCTCGTCGGTGAAGTGGGAGCTCGAGGACCTGGCCTTCTTCTACCTCGAGCCCACCGAGTACGAGCGCGTGGCGCGCATGGTGCAGGACTCCCGCGCCCAGCGCGAGCAGGACACCGCCGAGGCCATCCGCATCCTGGACGGCGAGCTCGCGCGGGTGGGGCTCGCGGGCTACCAGATCACCGGCCGCCCCAAGCACCTCTGGTCCATCTACCAGAAGATGACGCGCAAGGGCAAGGAGTTCAGCGACATCTACGACCTCATCGCCCTGCGCGTCCTCACGCCCTCCGTGGGGGACTGCTACAGCGTGCTGGGCGCCGTCCACTCGCTCTGGCACCCGCTGCCCGGTCGCTTCAAGGACTACGTGGCCATGCCCAAGCCCAACGGCTACCGCTCGCTGCACACCACGGTCATCGGCTCTGACGCGCGCCCCATCGAGATACAAATCCGCACCTACGAGATGCACGACCAGGCGGAGTACGGCATCGCCGCCCACTGGCTCTACAAGAAGTCGGGCGGGTCGCGCGGCCAGATGTCCCAGGGCGAGCGCGAGATAGACAACCAGATCAACTGGATCCGCCGCAGCCTGGACTGGGCCGTGGACGACGACATGGGCGACGCCCACGAGTTCCTCAACAACCTGCGCGTCGACCTCTTCGAGGACGAGATATTCGTCTTCACCCCCAAGGGCGAGGTCATGAGCCTGAGGCGCGATTCCACCCCCCTCGACTTCGCCTACACCGTCCACACCGAGGTGGGCAACCACTGCGTGGGGGCCAAGGTCAACGGCTCGGTCGTTCCTCTCACCTACCGCCTCCAGAGCGGCGACAGGGTCGAGATCCTGACCAACAAGAACTCCAAGCCAAGCCGCGACTGGCTGCACCTGGTGGCGACGCCCTCCGCCAAGGCCAAGATCAGGAAGTACTTCACGACCCTCTCCAAGACCGACGACGCGGAGCAGGGGAGAAGCGACCTCGCCCACGAGCTGCGCAAGCGCGGGTACGGCATCTCGACCCAGCGGGTGCAGAGGGCCATCGACAAGGTGGTGCGCCAGCTCGACCTCGTGCGCAGCGACGACCTCTTCGCCGCCGTGGGCACGGGCAAGCTGAGCCCACGCCAGATCGCGAACCGCATCGAGGAGGCGCTGGGCGAGGCCTCCACCAAGACGGTGGAGGCGGAGCGCCAGGCGGCGCGCCGCGACGAGCGTGAGCGCGCGATGGCGGAGGACAGGCCGCTGGTCAACGCCGCGGCGCGCGCCGCCTCGGACAAGAGGCGGCGCAGCAACTGCGGCGTCGTGGCAAAGGGCGACCCGGACCTCCTGGTGCACCTGGCCCACTGCTGCAGCCCCGTCGCCGGCGACGAGATCGTGGGCTTCGTGACCCGTGGGCGCGGCGTGTCGGTGCACCGCGCGAACTGCCCCAACGTGAAGAGCCTCATGTCACATCCCGAGCGCATGATCGAGGTGGAGTGGGACGCCACCGGTGCCACCGAGTTCCAGGTCGAGATCGTGGTCGAGGCGACGGACAGGATGGGCCTGCTCAAGGACGTCACCATCGCCCTGGGGGATGGTGGTGGCAACATCCTGAGTGCCGCCACCCAGACCTCGAGCTCCGGCGCCGCCCGGCTGCGCTTCCTGATCGCCATCTCCGACGTGAGCCGGCTGGGGCCGCTGCTCGCCGCCGTCAACCGCGTGCCCAGCGTGTATGATGCCCGTCGCATCATGCCGGGCGAGGGCGCCAATCAGATGAAGAGGAGGGTCTAGCATGATCCAGGGCAGGGACGAGGACGAGGGCTGCTGCTGCGGCGGTCACGAGCATGACGCCAGCGAGGACTGCGGCTGCGGCAGCCACGAGGGCGGCTGCTGCGGCGACCACGAGGGCCATGGCGATGGCTGCGGTGGCCATGGGCATGAGGGGGGCCACTCCCACGAGGGCGGCTGCTGCGGGCACCATGGAGGCGGCTGCTGCGGGGGAGGCTGCGGCCACAACGCCAGCGACGACCAGATCCGCATGTTCATCGTGGGGCCCATCGAGACCGACTGCTACGCCTACGTCTCGGAGGGGGAGTGCCTGGTGGTCGACCCGGGCAACTCCGGCGCCGCCATCGCTCGTCACCTCGAGGACGTCCGCGTGACGACCATCGTGGCCACGCACGGGCATGGGGACCACGTGGGCGGCGTAAAGGCGCTGAGGGACGCCACGGGCGCCCGCTTCCTCATGCACGAGGCGGACGTCGAGCTTGCAGGTCGCGCGGGCGAGGCGAGCGAGCTGGGCCGCTCCTACGACGACGATGCCCCCGAGCCCGACCAGACCATCGCCGACGGCGACGTGATCGAGCTGGGCACGGCGAGCTTCCGCGTCATCGGGGCCCCCGGCCACACGCCGGGCGGCATCGTGCTCCTGGGCCAGGGGACGGCCGATGGCGTCGCCTTCGTGGGCGACACCCTCTTCAAGGGCTCCTGCGGACGCACCGACCTCGCCGGCGGCGACCACGACGCCCTCATGGCCACTCTCGCGCGCCTGCGGGAGGAGATACCCGCCCGCACCACGCTCTTCTGCGGCCATGGCGACTCCACCACCATGATGGAGGAGCTGGAGGGCAACCCCTGGCTGCAGCCGGACGCGGTCTCGGACGGCATGCACTAGACGCGGCGCGGGAGCGGCTGGGGCGCGATCGAGGCGTGGCGCGCAGCTCGAGGTGCGATTGGGACGCAGCGCGCGGCTTGGGGGCGATTGGGCGTGGCGCGCGGTTCGAGACGAACATTCCAGGCGTGAAATGCGCGCCTCTCCGCAAAACCGCAGGTCAGCGGAGAGGGGTGTACATTTGAAAAATAGAATGCGCGCTCAGCGCCGCACCTTCGGCCACGGTCATGTCTCTGGCGTGGGCGATGGCCGATTCGTAGCCGCCGCTCTCTGATATAGTGGTCCTGCGACTTTGCCCGAGTGGCGGAATTGGCAGACGCGGCGGACTCAAAATCCGCTTCTGGCAACAGAGTGTGGGTTCGAGTCCCACCTCGGGCACCATGCGAATGCGCAGGCGGCCGTCCCTCGGGGCGGCCCCTTTCGTTACGCGTTCGTGTCGCCGTGCCGTCGCGCGTGGCGCGGTGGCCCTCTCCTCTGGTACATTCGCCCAACAAAAATTCGCGACGAGAGCGAGGGGCACCCATGGCCGAGGCAGAGGCGGAGAAGACCCAGGGACGTTTCAGGATACCGCGCCTTCCCGGGGACATCATGATCTATCCCATGCTCCTGGGGCTGCTCCTGCACTCCTTCGTCCCGGGCCTGCTCGAGATCGGCGGCTTCACCACGGCCGTGGTGCACGGCGGCAACGCCCTCGTCTTCGTGATCCTCTTCGGCATCGGCGTGGGCATCAACTTCAGGTCCACCCCAAAGGCCGTGAAGACCGGCATCATGATCATCATCCCCAAGCTCGTGCTCTCCATCGCGCTTGGGCTCTGCGTCGCCTTCTTCATGGGCGACGACCTGCTGGGGCTGAGCTCGCTGGCCATCATCGGCGGCGTGAGCTTCTGCAACATCGCGCTCTACACCGGCATCATGGCCGAGTACGGCGACGAGGCGGAGCGCGGCGCGGCGGGCATCCTCTGCTTCACCGCCGGCCCCACCATCACCATGATCGCCCTGGGCGCCGCCGGCATCGCGGACATCTCGGTGGGACAGCTCGTGGGTTCGCTGCTGCCCATCGTCCTGGGCATCGTCCTGGGCAACCTCTTCCCCTTCGTGAAGCAGCTCATGGCGCCGGGCGTCAACCCCTGCATCGCCGTCCTGGGATTCGCCCTGGGCTGCGGCATGAGCCTCGAGAGCCTGGTCGCAGGCGGCATCTCGGGCATCGTGCTGGCTGTGATCTGCCTTGCCATCGGCTTTGCGACGGCTGGCTTCGACCGCCTCACGGGAGGCACGGGCAAGGCTGGCATGGCCTGCTCCACCATCGCGGGCACGGCCATGACCACCCCTCCCGCGGTCGCGGCCTCCGATGCCTCCTACGCGGCGCTGGTGCCCGTGGCCACCGCCCAGATCGCGGCCGCGGTCATCATCACCGCCCTCGTGGCGCCCCTGCTCACCGGTTGGCTGGACGAGCGCATCGCCGCGCGCGAGGGGCGCTAGGGGGCGTCCCGGGCCCGTTCGTCCGCTTGTGCAAAAGGCATGTGCGGGCGAACGGGCTTGCCAACTCGTCGCCGAGCGGCTAGCATCGACAAAGTGCTTATCGCAAAGAGGGACGCACGTGGTCCCCACCTGCACGGCGCCAAGGGCAGCCGTCCGGTCAGACAAATAGCCGGCCCATTGCGAGTGGGTCCTCTGTCTCCTGGATGCTGCCATAGTTCTGGGAGTTTTTTCATGCGGCGCGAGCCGCACGAGCGAAGGAAGGTGTAAGAGATAGCGAAGAACGAGGGTCCTCGGATCAACGGCGAGATCACGGCGCGCACCTGCCGCCTGATCGGCGTTGACGGTTCACAGCTCGGCCTGTTCGGAGTCCGCGACGCGCAGCGCATCGCCGACGAGCAGAATCTCGACCTGGTGGAGATTGCTCCCAACGCGGAGCCTCCCGTCTGCAAGGTCATGGACTACCGCAAGTTCAAGTACGAGCAGGACCGCAAGGCCAAGGCCGCCCGCAAGAACCAGGCCAAGGTCGAGGTCAAGGAGATGAAGTTCCGTCCCAAGATCGACGTGGGCGACTTCACCACCAAGAAGAACCATGTGATGCGCTTCCTGAAGAAGGGCGCACGCGTCAAGATCACGATCATGTTCCGCGGTCGCGAGATGGCCCACCCCGAGCAGGGGAGGATGGTGCTCGACCGTCTGGCTGACGAGCTCAGGCCCTACGCCACGGTCGAGTCGGCCCCCAAGATGGAGGGCCGCAACATGCACATGCTGGTCGCCCCGATCAAGGGCGCCTTCGATGAGAAGGCAGTCGAGGACGACGCAGAGACGGAGAAGGAGAACTAGCATGCCCAAGATGAAGACGCACAAGGGTTCGGCAAAGCGCTTCCGCCGCACCGGCACCGGCAAGATCATGCGCGCCAAGGCCTTCAAGAGCCACATCCTGACCAAGAAGTCCCAGAAGCGCATCCGCGGATTCCGCAAGGAGGCCGAGCTCACCGCCGGTGACGTCAAGGTCGTCTCCCAGCGCATGGGTTCCAAGAACTAAGCGGGCACGTCGCCCCTTCGATGGCATTCTTTAGGAGTTGATTAGATATGGCACGTGTCAAGCGCGCAGTCGCTGGTCGCAAGAAGCGCCAGACCCTCGTCGAGCGTTCCAAGGGCTACTACGGAGTCCGCTCCCGCACCTTCCGCGGCATGAAGGAGCAGGTCCAGCACTCGGGCCAGTACGCCTATCGTGACCGTCGCAACAAGAAGCGCGACATCCGCGGCCTGTGGATCCAGCGCATCAACGCCGCCGCCCGCATGAACGACCTCTCCTACAGCAAGTTCATGCACGGCCTGAAGCTCGCCGGCGTCGAGCTGGACCGCAAGGTCCTCGCGCAGGTCGCCTACGAGGACGAGGCCGCCTTCGCCGACCTGGCCAACGTGGCCAAGAAGGCCCTCGCCGACGCCGAGTAGCTCGCGTCGCGCATCTCGCAGCCGTCGAGGCCCGCTCCCTTCCCGGGGGCGGGCCTCTTTGCGCCGTGTGGGTCGAGGCAGTGTCGAGGTGGTTCGAGGCAGTGTCGAGGTGGTTCGAGGCAGTGCCGGCGTGGTTCGAGCCCCACGTGGGTGCGGTGACAATCGAGGCGGCAAGGTCCTCTCGCCTGTCCCCGGCGCGTGGGCGGCGGAGGCTAGCGCAGGCCGTGGTGGCGCTGGGACTCCTGCTCCCTGAAGCGCTCCTCCTCGTCCGGGAACTCTGGGTCCTGCGGGCAGACGAGCTCGTCGTCGCCGGTCTTCGGGTTGGTGTGGTGCAGCAGGACGGGACGGAAGAGGTGGAGCTTGCGCGCGACGGCGCCGGAGGCCAGGAGGAGGGCGAAGAAGATCGCGATGCGCGGCACGACCGAGACCTGGGTCATGACCAGCGTGCCCAGGCAGAGCAGGGCTGTCCAGGCATAGATGATCAGCACGGCCTGGCGCTGGTCGAAGCCCTCGGCGATGAGGCGGTGGTGGATGTGGCCGCGGTCCGCATGCCCGATGCTCACGTGCGCTCGGCTGCGCCTCACGATGGCCGAGAGCGTGTCGATGATGGGGATGCCCGCGATGACCAGGGGCACGATGATGGTGGTGAGGCCCGCGATGCGCGCGACGGAGAGCAGCGAGACCACGCCCATGGAGAAGCCCAGCAGAAGCGAGCCGGAGTCTCCCAGGAAGACCGAGGCGGGGTGGAAGTTGTAGTGCAGGAAGCCCAGGCAGGCGCCCGCCGTCGCGATGGCGAGGGTGGCTGCGTCGGTCCGTCCCGCCATCACGGCGAGGGTGAACATCGTGAGGCTCGCGATGCCGGTGAGGCCCGAGGCGAGCCCGTCCAGGCCGTCGATGAGGTTGAAGATGTTCACGTAGGCGACGAGGTAGGCGACGGTGACGGGATAGCTGAGCCAGCCCATGCAAAGGGGACCCTCGGTGAAGGGGTTCACGATGACGCCGATGACCAGGCCGCCGCAGACGGCGATGGAGGAGGCGACGACCTGGCCCAGCAGCTTGTGGAGGGGCTTGAGCTGGAAGACGTCGTCGATGGCACCCACCAGGAAGATGCAGACGAAGCCCCCCACGAGCGACCAGTACCGGATGTTCTTGAGGTGGGGCGAGGGGGCGAGCACCATGGGCCAGCGCAGGTAGGTCGTGCCCAGGTACTGCACGACGAAGGCGGCGGTGATGCCCAGGAAGACGGCGATGCCGCCCATGCGGGGGATGGGCTCGCGGTTGATGCGGCGTGCGTTGGGGTAGTCGACGGCCCCCAGCTTCCAGGCGACCTTGCGCGCGAGGGGCGTCATGAGGAGCGTCGTGAGCCCGGCGGCGAGGAAGACGCACAGGTAGGGAAGCCACGGCTGGTGCATGCTCGCCTCCCGTTGCGTCGCCTCTTCTCACACTGACCGGACAATCATAGCGAAAAGCAGGGCCAAGCGGAAAACGCGCAGGTATCGAGCGGGCGAATCGGCCTGGCGGGGGAGAGGGACGACGCGTCCTCGCCGCGGGGGCGGGCGCAGACGCCAGCTCCTCTCACTTTTGGCCATAACCCGCGCCATGTCAAGACTGGTAATCGCGGGGGGCTCATCTATATTTGAGCTGTCGTCCCCCTGCGGTCACAACTGGGTGAACCGACACGCGTCTTGAGGGAGCCCGCATATCGTCCCCATTACAGGGATCCTCCGTTGTTGAGGAAGCTGGAACAGGCGACGAGGGCACCCACCTTAGAAAGGTGGGTTCATTTCGCAGCCGCAGGGGGCGACATTGCCTTGACTCGGGCTTGACAGGGGGCCGGGGAATGGCGATACTCTCCCTTGCACGTTTTTTGGGGATGTAGCTCAGCTGGGAGAGCGCTGCCTTCGCAAGGCAGAGGCCGAGGGTTCGAATCCCTTCATCTCCACCATAGGCGTCGTCGCCCGGGCCGTCGTGGCCCGGGCTTTTTTGTGGCGCGCCAAGGCACGCCGGCGACTGGTGGCGTCGCGCACGCTCCGACGCACGTCCTACGGCGTCCCGCACGCCGTTGCGCACGTCCTGCGGCATCCCGCACGCTCCGGCGCACGTCCTGCGGCATCCCGCACGCCGTTGCGCACAACAAATCCAGTAAGCACGCACGCACGGTCACCTTCACGTTTGCCCAGTTGATGTGCCGCTCCAATGTGCGTTCACGCGTGGAAGACTCCTGTGATGTGCGCGATTGCGTGTTCGACGAACGGTCCGCCAGAAAGTTCGGCGAACGGTCCGCCAGAAATTGAGCTGACATTTTTGGATGTCAGCCACGACTTTGGCCTCCGCTCCGATATGGTCGGGCCCAGGTAGGACGGCGAGGACGGGAGGGGACTTGGACGCAGGTGGCTCAAGGCGGGAGCACATCGGCTGCATGCTGGGCGAGGGAGAGGCGCGCGGGGCATGCGTCGCGCCATCCAGCCATGCCGACGGGATGGCGATGGGACGCATGGTCGGCTCGGGGGAGCTCGTCCGCCTGGCGCGCGGGCACTTTGCCCGCCGGGGCTACTGGGAGGCACTCGACGTGCCTTCTCGCCACCTGCATCTCGCAAGGTCACTGTCGAGGGCACATCCGGACTGGACGTTCTGCGGTCCCACGGCCGCCGTGGCGCATGGCCTTCCCGTCTCGTTCGGGCAGCTGGCCCGCATACACGTCGCGCATGGGCCGGGCGGACGGCACGGCACGAGGCTCGTGGCGTTTCACCAGCTTGCCTGCGAGGGCGGGTTGGAACGAGCACATGCCTCCGGCATCCCCGTCACGACCTTCGAGCGCAGCGTGGTCGACTGCCTCCTCATGATGGGCTTCTCCGACGGGCTCGTCGTGGCGGACGCCGCGCTCGCCCGGACGGGCAGGGACGCGCGATGGCTCGAGGGCCTCGTGCGGGACCTTGGCAGGCGGCGGCCTGGGGTGAGACGGGCACTGGCGACGGCGGCCCGTGCCGACCGGCGTGCGGAGAGCGGCGGGGAGTCGATTGCCCGTGCGGCGATGATCGAGCTCGGTTTTGCGGCCCCCGAGCTCCAGGCGGAGTTCGTCGACCCCCTGTCGGGCCAGGTGAGTAGGGTGGACTTTCTCTGGCACCTTCCCGACGGGACCCTCGTGGCGGGCGAGCTCGACGGGCGCCAGAAGTACGTCGACCCGACGATGACGCGGGGGAGGGCGACGGTCGACCTGCTCGCCGACGAGCGCCTCAGGGAGTCCCGTCTCACCCGCGTGGCCCGGGTCGTGCGCTTCTCGTTCGCGGACGTCTGCGACCGAGGACGCTTCGCACGGCTGCTCGACTCTTTTGGTGTGCCGCGGGCATAACGTCGTCTGCGCGGCCGGGCGTCTGCGCGGCGGTCGGCTGCCTCCTCCACGCCGTTTCGCACACGTCAGGCATCCTCCACGCTCCAACGCACAACTGGACGTCGCACCAACTGGGCAAACGCGGCGGCGGATGTGCGCAACAGCGTGCTCGCTGAAATCGCTGTGCGCAACGACGTGCTCGCTGAAATCGCTGTGCGTTCATGCGTGCTCGATGAAATCGCTGTGCGCAGCGACGTGCGGAATGATGTTGATCGTGCGTTCGCGCGTGGCAGGCGAGAGTGGCGTGCGTTCTCGGCCGCCCGGCGAGGCTCACGAGCGCGCGGATGGGCGCGTGGCGGCTCCGTGGCGTCCGTCCGGCAGTGATAGAGTCTCTGGCGTCGCCGCGCCGTCGTCGCCCCCGTGCCGCAACCGGCAACGACCCCGTCCAACAGGAGCGCCGCCAGGAAGGACGTCCATGGAATTCTCGTCCGAAGCATATGCGAGCTGCGAGCTCTGCCCCCGTCGCTGCCACGCCTCCCGCGCGGCAGGCAGGCCGGGCTTCTGCGGCGCCAGTTCCACCCTGCGCGTCGCCCGTTCGGCGCTCCACTTTTGGGAGGAGCCCCCCATATCAGGCGAGGCGGGCTCCGGCGCCATCTTCTTCACCGGCTGTCCCCTCCGCTGCGTCTTCTGCCAGAACCACCAGATATCCCAGGAGGGCTTCGGCCTCGAGGTCACGACGCCACGCCTCGCCCAGATGATGCTCGAGCTCCAGGCGCAGGGCGCGCTCAACGTCAACCTCGTGACCCCCCTGCACTTCGCGCCGCAGGTCAGGGAGGCGGTGGGTCTGGCCCGCGCGGCCGGCATGGCGCTGCCCGTCGTGTGCAACACCAGCGGCTACGAGCTCGCCTCCGTCGTCGAGGGCATGTCGGACGTCGTGGACGTGTGGCTCACCGACTTCAAGTACGCCTCGTCCGAGCTCGCGCGCTCGCTCTCGGGCGCGCCGGACTACCCCGAGGTCGCCCTGTCGGCGCTCGAGGCGATGCTTCGCTCCCTCCGTGCGCACGGCGGGCGGGCGGAGGGCCCCGACGGTCGCATGCTCCGTGGCATCGTGGTGCGCCACCTGGTCATGCCCGGGCACGTCGACGACTCGCTCGCCGTGCTCGACCGCGTGTGGCAGGCCTGTGGAAACGAGGTCGACCTCAGCGTGATGAACCAGTACACGCCCAACGAGCGCTGCCGCAGCATGGGGGGCGACCTGGCCCGCTCGCTTGGCGACGACGAGTACGAGGCGGTCCTCGACCATGCCGACGAGCTAGGCTTCGAGCGTCTGTGGTGGCAGCAGGGCGGCACGGTCTCAGAGAGCTTCGTCCCTGGCTTCGACGCGACGGGGGTCCGCGGCCTCGAACTCGGCTAGGGGAGAGACGCGCGCGGCCGCCCTCGAGCAGGCCACGACTGGCTGTTCTCGCGCCGCCGCGGCCCCGCTTCGCGGATAATGTCACGCGACGGCGGGCGCGGCCCGGGCCGTCTCGCACGGGACGAGGGAGAAGAGATGCCAGAGCAGAACGGGGGCCTCTCTGCCGAGGAGCGCGCCGAGCTCGAGGAGCTTCGGGCGGAGCGCGACCGCAGGCAGGCGGAGGAGCAGGCCAAGAGGGAGCGCGAGGAGCTGGAGCGGCTCAAGGCCCAGCGCGAGCGAGCCGAACGCGAGGCGGCGAAGGACGAGCATGCCCGTGAGCTGCGCGAGCGCAACGCCCGCGCCATGGAGCCCGGTGACGACCTGAGCATGCCCAAGGCGCAGAGGTACGTGCTCATGGGCCTGGCCTGCCTGGTGCTGGCCATCGTCCTGTCCATGCTGCTGGGCGGGGCCAGGTAGGGCATCCGGCTGGGGGTCGGGCGAGGTCGAGGCGCCACGCCGGCGCGACCCCAGCCGCGCCGCTCGTGCTACGCTGGGACGAACACAGGAGCAGCGGCCTCGCAGCGGGGCCGCGTCGCGTGCGAGCAGAGGGGATTCCACCCATGGCCCTGACCGACTGCACCAAGCCCACCGACGTCTCGCTGAACACCGACCTCTACGAGCTGACCATGGCCCAGGGGTTCTGGGAGTCCGGCCTCATGGACGCGGAGGGCTGCTTCAACGTCTTCTTCCGCGAGAACCCCTTCGACGGCGGCTTCGCCGTGGCCTGCGGCATGGGGCAGATCGCGGACCTCGTGCGCAACTTCCGCTTCGACGAGGACGCGGTCTCGTACCTCGCCGGCGTCCAGGCGCCCGGCGGCGGCCCCATGTTCAAGCGGGGCTTCCTCGACTACCTGCGCGACTTCCGCATGCGCGTCTCGGTTTGGGCCGTCCCCGAGGGCGACCTGGTCTTCCCCCGCGAGCCCATGGTCCGCGTCCAGGGCCCCATCATCGACTGCCAGCTGCTCGAGACCGCCCTCCTCAACCTGGTCAACTTCCAGACCCTCGTGGCCACCAAGGCCGCGCGCGTGGTGCACGCGGCGGAGGGCCATCCGGTCTCTGACTTCGGCCTGCGCCGCGCGCAGGGTCCCGACGGCGGGCTGGCTGTGGCTCGCGCCTCCTACATCGGCGGCGCCGGCTCGACCTCCAACGTGCTGGCGGGCAAGGTCTACGGCATCCCCGTCTTCGGTACGCACGCCCACTCCTGGGTCATGGCCTTCCCCAACGAGCTCGACGCCTTCCGTGCCTTCGCCAAGTCGAGCCCCAAGAACTGCGTGCTCCTCCTCGACACCTATGACGTCCACCAGGGCATAAGAAACGCCATCGTCGTCGCGAAGGAGATGGAGGCGGCGGGCGAGAGGCTCGCGGCCGTGCGCATCGACTCCGGCGACCTGGCCAAGCTCAGCAAGGAGGCCCGCGGAGCCTTCGACGCCGAGGGGCTGGACTACGTGAGGATCTCGGTCTCCAACGACCTCGACGAGTACACCATCCAGTCGCTCTTCGCCCAGGGAGCCCCCATCGACTCCTTCGGCGTGGGCACCAAGCTCGCCACCTGCGACCCACAGCCCTCGCTCGGCGGCGTCTACAAGCTGTCCGCCACGCGCCCGACCGCGGGCGACCCCTGGGAGCCGGTCATCAAGCTGTCCGAGATGGCCTACAAGCGCACCATCCCCGGCGTGCAGTCCGTCCGCCGCTTCTTCGACGCCTCGGGCTGCCCCGTGGGCGACATGATCTGCGACGAGTCCGCGCAGGGCGACCCTGGGACGCAGATGGTGGACGTCCTGGACGACCTCGCCTCCTACGACCTCTCGGGCCTCGAGTCGCGCGAGCTCCTGGTGCAGCTCGTGGACGGCGGCGAGCCCCTGCCCGCCAGCGAGGGCATCGAGGAGGCCAAGGCCCGCTGTCGCGAGGCGCTCATGCGCCTGGACCCCGCGGTGAGGCGCTTCCTCAACCCCCAGGGGTACCCGGTGGGCCTGGAGCTCGGCCTGGCGAGGCTCCGCCGCGAGCTGGCCACCCGCGAGCTCATGGGCTCGGGGCGCAAGTAGGCCGCGCGCCGCGGTGCCTGCGGGGGACGCGCGTCCCCTCTCGCTCTCCTCTTCCGGGGCCAAAGGCTGAACCTCAGGCTCGTTCGACGTCGGGGCCAAAGGCTGAACCTCAGGCTCGTTCGACGTTGGGGCCAAAGGGCACGTCGTTGACGCTATTTTGTGGAGCGGGGCCCTGCGGGGCCCCGCTCTGCTAGACTCACCAGATAACTGTGTCCGCATATCAGTCGTGGTACAAGGCCGAAGAAGGAGTAGCGCATGCCCGAGTCTATCGAGGAGCTTGTCAAGCAAGCGATCGCAGCCGCCCAGGCGGCTGGCAACCTGCCGGAGTTCGAGGTGGAGGATTGCGGCATGGAGCGACCTGCTGACTCCTCGAACGGCGACTGGACGTCCACCGTCGCCATGCGCTCCGCGCGCCTCGCCCACATGGCCCCCGCGAAGATCGCCCAGGCCATCGTGGATGCCATGCCCCAGGACCCCGCCATCGCCAAGGTCGAGGTCGCAGGCCCTGGCTTCATCAACTTCTACCTCAACGCCGCCACCAACAACGAGGTCTTCGACAGCGTCCGCAAGGCCGGCGGCGACTGGGGCAAGTGCAACGTGGGTGACGGCCTCAAGATGAACTACGAGTTCATCTCGGCCAACCCCACCGGTCCCCTGCACGTGGGCCACGGCCGCTGGGCGGCCCTCGGCGACTCCATGTGCAACGTCTTCGAGCACGCCAACTTCCAGGTCGACCGCGAGTACTACATCAACGACCACGGCTCCCAGATGGACGTCTTCGGCGGCTCGGTCGTCATGCGCTACCTCCAGCTCTGCCAGGTCATGCGCGAGCAAGGCGTGGGCAGCCAGGAGGCCATGGAGGCGCTCCTCGCCGACCGCGAGCGCTACGTCGAGGACGAGGGCGACGAGCATCCCGAGCAGCACCCCTTCATGGACGGCTTCAACGAGGCCCTGGGCGGCAACTCCTACGGCGGCGACTACATCATCGAGATCGCCCGCGAGTTCTTCGACGCCGACGGCGACAAGTGGGTCGACGCCGACGAGCAGGAGCGCGCCGACGAGTTCCGCGAGCGCGCCTACCAGGCCATGCTCGGCAGGATCAAGAGCACCTGCGACGAGGTTCGCTGCCCCTTCGACGTCTGGTTCTCCGAGCGCTCCCTCTATGCCAAGGACGAGAGCGGCACCTCCCAGGTCGACCGCGCCTTCGCCAAGCTCGAGGCCATGGGTCACCTCTACAAGACCGACGACGGGGCCCTGTGGTTCCGCTCGACCACCTTTGGCGACGACAAGGACCGCGTCCTGATCAAGAGCAACGGCGAGTACACCTACTTCGCCTCGGACGTCGCCTACCACTGGAACAAGTTCCAGCGCGACGACTACTCCATCGACCTCTGGGGCGCCGACCACCACGGCTACATCGCCCGCGTCACCAACGTCTGCGACGCCCTGGGCTATCCCGGCCAGTTCGAGGTCGACCTGGGCCAGTTCGTCAACCTGCTGCGCGACGGCGAACCCGTTCGCATGTCCAAGCGCCGCGGCACCATGGTCACCTTCCAGGAGCTCATCGACGAGGTCGGCGTCGACGCCACCCGCTACACCCTGGTCTCCAAGTCCTCCAACCAGACCATCGACTTCGACATCGAGGCCGTGAAGCAGAAGACCAACGCCAACCCCGTCTTCTACGTGCAGTACGCGCACGCCCGCATCTGCTCCATCCTGCGCAAGGCCGCCGGCGTCAGCGAGGACGAGGCCAGGGAGCTGGGCATGAACGAGGTCGCCCGCCGCGCCATCGGCGAGGGCTATGACCTCTCTCTCCTGACCGACCCGACCGAGGCCGCGCTCGCCCGCAAGATCTCCGAGTTCCCGGAGCTCATCGCCAGCTGCGCCCGCGACCGCGCGCCCTTCCGCATCACGCACTTCTGCGAGGAGCTCGCCAGCTGCTACCATGGCTTCTATGCCAACTGCCAGGTGCTTCCCAGCGAGGGGCGTCCGGTGGACGCGGAGCTCTCGCGCGCACGCCTGGTCGCCTGCGACGCCGTCCGCGTGAACCTCGAGGTCGCCCTCGGGCTCATCGGCGTGTCTGCTCCCGACGTGATGTAGGGGCCAAAGTCGACCATGATTTCAGGCTCATAAACATTTTATCGTATATGGACCCCCGTCCCTTGCGTTTGAACTAGACTTGTCAGGGACGTTGGTGCTAGCGGTGCCCCGTCGCGACTCTGTGACGGGGCACCTTTGCAAGGGGGAGGTGCGGGCGCGCTATGGTCCTACGTGAGTACCTGTCGATTCGACGTGCCTACAATCTGGTCCGTCAGGACGTCGAGTCAGCCCGGAGGCTCTCCTTCGCGGAGTTCGCCATCCTCTGCAGGCTCTCTGTCGAGGGACAGAGCCTGAGGACGTCGGACATCGCCGAGTACCAGGGCTCGCTGCGGCCCACCATGACCCACCGCACCAAGCACCTTGCCGCGCTGGGCTTCCTCGCGCGCGAGAAGGGCGGGGTCGACCGCCGCAACGTGATCTGCTCCATCACAGACGAGGGCCGCCAGTACGTGGAGGACCTCTGCGCCGCCTGCCGTGAGGCCATCCCCAACGGGCAGTCGCTCTCGCGCACGTCGGCCGCCCGCGTCTGCCGCTACGTTGACACGATGGGGTCGCTCACCTGCATGGCGGGCGATCTCACGCTGCTGGGCCTCTATTCCGCCAAGGGCGAGCCCGTGAGCATCTCCCGCCTGGTGGAGATACTCGGACTGCTGCAGCCCACCGTGTCGATGTCCGTGGCCGCCCTGGTCGAGGAAGGTCTTGTCAGGCGCGAGGAGGACGAGGAGGGCGAGACCGGGCGCACCTCTCCCGTGGTCCTCACCGACGAGGGTTGGGAGCGTGCCGACGCGCTGAACGGCCAGATCGAGCGCCTCGTCGTGCATCGTCGCCCGCGCGCTTCCAAGTAGGCCGCGGGCGCAGGATTCCCACAGGCATGCGATTTGCGGCGACAGCCGGCGGCGGAGGCGCCCCGGCTGTCTTCTTATGGGAAGAGATGACGCCCAGGCAAGCAAAAACCCCGCATTTCATTGATGTTGCCTGACTTGCGCCGCAGTCATGCTATAGTGCAGCTGTCCGGCGAGCGAACGACGTTCGCCGCAGGTGAACAATCCCACTCAAAACCAAGCACAATGCAATCGCATATACGATGTCTGCACGCAGCCGGCTGCCAAGGGGCGGCCGTCCGTGCCCGTGGGCCGCAGGGCGGCCCCAGACGGAAAGGCAGCCTTGATGGCGGAAGAGACCCAAGAACAGACTGGCGAGAGGCGCGAGGAGTCCCAGGTGGAGGAGGCCCCCAAGCCCCGGCGCCGCCGGCGCAGCACGAAGGCGGACGAGGCGTCACCAGAGGCGACGGCCGACGCCTCGAAGGATGGTACGGCCGGGGAGGCGCCAGCCGCTCCCAAGCCCAGGCGCGGCAGGAGGCCTAAGAAGGCCGAGGCTGAGCCCGGCGAGACCGTCGACACAGTCCAGCAGGCCGCGACGGCTGCGGGCCAGCAGGCGTCCCCCTCGCCCGACGCCGCTGCCGCCGAGGCGGCGGAGAAGCCTCGCCGCCGTCCCGGCCGTCCCCGCAAGAAGCGCGAGGACGACCAGGCCACGGACGTAGCCCAGCCCGGAGACGCGACGGCTGCCGGACACGTGCGTCCCGCGGGCGAGCAGACCACGCTCGACGTGGGCGCCATGACTCGCGTCACCCAGGAGGCGACCGTCGCCACGGGGGAGCTCCTGCCCGCGCCCGCCACGACCATCGCCCAGGCTGACGCCGCCCAGGCAGACGCTGGCGCAAGGCAGCACGAGCAGGTCCGCCACGACGCCGGCGACCAGCGCGAGGAGGGCGAGCGCGAGCCCCGCCGCCGTCGTCGCAGCAAGAAGGACCAGGGGGACTTCCAGCAGCCCGGCCAGCGCGACCGCGGCCAGCAGGGATGGAACAGCAACTCCGGGCGCAACGGTCGCAACAACCAGAAGCGCCGCAACCGCCGTCAGGAGCAGTCGGTGGAGCCCAGCCTCTCACGCGACGACGTGGCCGCGATGAAGGTCGCCGAGCTGCGCTCCAAGGCGGCGGAGCTCGGCGTCGAGTACGTGGGCGTCCGCAAGAAGGACCTCGCCGAGGCGGTCTACCTCGCCGCGGCGCGCCAGGAGGGCTTCCGCTCCGTCGAGGGCGTGCTCGAGATACAGAACGAGGGCTACGGCTTCATCCGCACGGGCAACTACATGTCCGGCGACGATGACGCCTTCGTCTACCAGCAGCTCATCCGCCAGTACGGCCTGCGTCCTGGCGACTACGTGACCGGCTCGGTGGCTCCCGCCCGCAACAACAACAGCAAGTTCCCGCCCCTCCACAGGGTCCAGAGCGTCAACGGGCGCCCTCCCGAGGAGATGCGCAACCGCCCCCGCTTCCGCGACCTCACGCCCATCTATCCCAACCAGCGCCTGGTCATGGAGCATGGCAGGGAGTCCATCACGGGGCGTGCCATCGACCTCGTGGCACCCATCGGCAAGGGCCAGCGCGGGCTCATCGTGTCCCCGCCCAAGGCCGGCAAGACCACGGTCCTCAAGCGCGTGTGCCAGTCCATCGCCGCCAACAACCCCGAGGTGCACCTCTTCTGCCTCCTGGTGGACGAACGCCCCGAGGAGGTCACCGACATGGAGCGCTCCATCAGGGGCACCGTCGTCGCGTCGACCTTCGACATGCCGGCAGACAACCACACTGCCGTGGCCGAGCTCGTGATCGAGCACGCCAAGCGCCTCGTCGAGCTGGGCGAGGACGTCGTGGTGGTCCTCGACTCCATCACCCGCCTGGCACGCGCCTACAACCTGGCGCAGCCTGCCAGCGGCCGCATCCTCTCGGGTGGTGTGGACTCCGCGGCCCTGTACCCGCCCAAGAAGTTCCTGGGCGCCGCCCGCAACATCGAGAACGGCGGCTCGCTGACCATCCTCGCGTCCGCCCTCGTGGACACCGGCTCCAAGATGGACGAGGTCATCTTCGAGGAGTTCAAGGGCACCGGCAACATGGAGCTCAAGCTCGACCGCGACCTGGCCGACAAGCGCATCTTCCCGGCCATCGACCCGGTCTCGTCCGGCACGCGCAACGAGGACCTGCTGATAGACGCGGAGCTCCAGCCCTTCGTGTGGGGCATCAGGCGCGTCCTCGCCAACATGAACAGCACCGAGCGCGCCGCCTCCGCCCTGGTCAAGGGCCTCAAGGCGACCAACGACAACGAGGAGTTCCTCATCCGTTCGGCAAAGAAGGCCCAGCAGGCAGACTACCTGTAGGGGTGGGTGGGGCGGCACCGCTCCGCAAAAATTGAAATCTTGCCGAGCGCCCTCGCAAAGGCGCAGGTCACAGAAAATGGCTCCGCAGAATTTCTATTTCTGCGGAGCCGTTCTCGCGCCAGTGCGCGCGAGGTGATGAATCAGCGTGTGAAATCTCGTGCCAGCGCGCGAGACGTCGTGCCGGTGCGCGCGAGACGACGTGTCTCCAGGCGAGAGGCGCTATCCCTCCCGCAGCAGCCACCCCTCGGCCCGCATGACGGCCCGGGCGGGAAGGAGCCTTGCCGTGAGGGCCGCCGCACGCATGTCCCAGGAGGGGATGACAACCTGTCGCCCCGCAATCGCGCCGGCGATTGCGCGCCTCACGACCCTATCCACGTCCTCGAAGCCGATCCGCGTCATGCCGCGCGCCACGCCGGCGTCCCCCGGCTCGTCCAAGAAGCCGGTGCGCATGAACTTGGGGCAGACGGCCGTCACGTGGATGCCCGTCCCCTCCAACTCGTGGTCGAGGGTGCGCGAGAGCTCCAGCACGAAGGACTTAGTGGCCGAGTAGACGCTGAGTCCGGGTTGGGGGATGACTCCCGCGATGGACGAGAGGTTGACGATGCGCGAGCCGGCGACCATGTGGGGCAGGGCGTGGTAGCTGCATTCCAGGGGCGCCAGGCAGTTGAGGAGCAGCATGTCGCGCGCCTCTCCGAGCGGGCGCGCCGCGAAGTCGCCGAACTTCCCGAAGCCCGCGCAGTTGACGAGCCACTGCAGCCTGAGGGCCTCCTCGCCGTCTAAGGCTGCGGCGAGCTCGTCCAGGTCCTCGCGGCGCGTGAGGTCCAGCGCGAGCACGCGGGTGGGCGTGGAGCAGCCGGCGGCGACCTCGTCCAAGACGTCCCTCCTGCGCGCGACGAGCCAGATCTGGTCGAGGGGCCCTCCCGCGCCCGCGTCGAGCTGGCGCACGAACTCGCGACCCACGCCAGAGCTCGCACCCGTCACCACTGCGACGTCATTCATCTCTCGCACCCCCAATATGCGGTCTGAGCTTGAACTACTCACGAATATAGGTATTATCTAGACAGTCTGGGAGCTTTGGGTCCTGGGCGTCCACATCACGACGGTACACGAAGATCAGACGAAGCAAGCCGTTGTTCGAGCCAGCAGCCCCTGGATGCTGGACCAAGCCTGCCTCTCCTGCTCCGCCACGCGTTCCCGTCCATGGGCGCCCGAGCCCGCATGGGAGGTGCATCCGCATGTGTCGAGAGGGACGTTGTCCGGCCATCGTGGCAGGTCTGATGGGAGTGGCGATGGGCTCCGCCCCCAGCCTCGCCCTCGCGGCCAGCGCGCAGTCGGACCTGGCGTTCCTCTCGCCTGAGTCCACCCTGGGCTTCGTCGTGCAGTTTGGCCTCGGCGTCGTGGTGGGGGCGTCCGCCGCCGCGGGGACGAGCGCCGTCATCCTGCATCGCATGCTCGCCAGGCAGGCCGAGGGGGAGGTCGCGCGCAGGGCGCCCGTCCGCGCCACCCAGCCCGAGCCGCGCACGGGCGACGCGAGACCTTCCGAGCAGGCGGCGCCCGTCATCGCCAAGCCCGCGCCCGCTCCCGTCTCGGACCATGTCGCGGCGTCGGACGACGCGGGGGAGGGGGACGACCTCCCGCGCGGCAAGCACTTCCGCAGGGCCGGACAGGGTCAGGGCGAGGCGGCCGCCTATGCCGCCGAGGAGCCCGAAGAGCCCGAGGAGCCCTGCAGGGCCGCCGCCCGCCGCGACGCCGAGCGCTCCGAGGTGGACGAGGAGGCTTGGAACGCCTTCATGTCCGGTCCCGCGCACGTCGCCACCGACTACACGCAGGTCGCGGAGAACTACGTCCGCCGCGCGAGCTTCGCCGAGCGCATGGCCCAGCGCGCCCGCGGCGTCCGCGAGGTGCTCTCCGAGCGCCTGGGAGGGGACCGCTTCGAGGGCCTTCCCGTGATCGAGCGCGCCGACGGCTCCGTGGGAGACGTGGGGACCGGTTGGTGGAACGCGCGCATGGGCGACTCCGTGCGCCTCGTGGGCGTGCAGGACACCGCCAGGCGCGGCGGCACGGACGCCCAGCCCTCCGACGACGACCCGTTGCCCTCCGTGCCCAGCTGGATGGGCCGGGGTGCCTCCCGCAAGGCGGCGCCCCCCACGCCCTCGCGCGCCGCGCGGATCGCGCACAGCGTCGCCGAGGTCGACCAGGGAGCCTACCCCGAGCAGCGCAGCGCCCGCGAGCTCGACGACGACATCTGGGAACAGGCGCTCAAGGCCATGGGCGAGAGGATCGACCAGATCGCGTCCGTGCCCGTGGCGGCCGTGGCACCCCTCCCGAGCTTCGGCGACGCCATCGGCGGCACCGAGACCATCGACGAGCCCGAGGGCCTCGAGAACCCCACGAGCTTCATTCCCTTCAGGGCCCCGGCGGGACATCCCGAGGTCGTAGACACCGAGACCTACGTCGACTACCTCCTCGACCAGGAGTTCTCGCAGAACTCCTCCGAGTCGGCGCGCGCGAGCTCGAGGAACTACCTCAAGGTCATCGAGGGTGGCAGCCAGGAGCTCAGGTCCACGGGCAAGCTCCGCGGCCGCTCCGCGCGCCCCCACGCCCAGGAGAGGGCATCGGCCCACGCGCCTCGCCACCTCGCCCCAGCGCTCGCCGCCAACGAGGCCTAGTCGGTGCCCGATTTCAGGGAGGCCCGTCGCCGCGAGCCCCGGCTCGCGCCCCGCGTGGCCGCCGTCCTCCTCTGGACGGCCTTCGTCTGGGGCAACTCGCTCGTGGCGGGGCCCGCGTCCTCGGCCCAGAGCGGGCTCGTGGCAAGCCTCCTGGCGCCCTTCCTCCATACCCTCGGCATCACCGACGCCAACGCGGTGACCTTCATGGTGCGCAAGTGCGCCCACTTCGGCGAGTACGCGGTCCTGGCCCTTCTCGCCCGCCGCGCCCTCGACGCCCTCCCGAGCGCGAGGACGCGGCGCCTGCGGCTCGTCCCGGCGCTGTACCCGCTGGCAGTGGCCGTGGCGGACGAGACGATCCAGCGCTTCGTGCCCGGACGCGCGGGCCAGCCGCGCGACGTCCTCATCGACTTCTGCGGTGCCTGCTTCGCCTTGGCTTGCCTGGCCCTCTGGTGCCGCCGGCATCCGTCCCGAGCCTAGGCGCGCCTGGCGGCCCGTCCCGCCCCGGGCCCGCCCGGCGCGTTACGTGCGCGCGAAGCCCGTGTTACAGAAATAAAAACCTTGAACTTCCCCGAGGGCGATTGCGACCCGTCCGCCTACAGTAGCCTTGTCAGCCAACACGACCATCTTCAAGGGAGGAAGCATGGCAACGAACTTTTCCAGGCGCGACTTCGTCAAGCTCTCTGGCGCGACTGCTGCAGGACTGGGTGGTGCTTCCATCCTTGCGGCCTGTGGCTCCAAGAAGGGCGGCTCGGACGACTCCGTCATCAAGGTCGGCCTGATGGGGCCGTACTCCGGCGACGTGGCCCAGTACGGCCTCGCCGTGAGGCAGGGTGCCGAGCTCTACGTCAAGCAGGTCAACGCGGCCGGCGGCATCAACGGCAAGCAGGTCGAGCTCAACACCCAGGACGAGAAGGGCGACGCCACCGAGGCCGTCAACGTGTACAACAAGATGGTCGAGGACGGCGTCGTGGGCATCATCGGTGACGTCACCTCCACGCCCTCCATCGCGGTGGCGCAGGCCTCCGTCACCGACAACATGCCCCTGGTGTCTGCATCCGCCACGGCGGCCGACTTCATCAGCTATGGATCCAATGCCTTCCGCGCCTGCATCACCGACCCCTACCAGGGCAAGCTCATGGCGGACTTCGCCGCCGAACAGGGATACAAGACGGTCGGCACCATCTACAACTCCGGCGGCGACTACGAGGTCGGCGTGAACAACGCCTTCGTCGAGGAGGCCCAGGCCAAGGGCCTCACCGTCACGACCCAGCAGGCCTACGCCGCGGGCGACGTCGACTTCAACGCCCAGCTGACCTCCATCATCGCCACCAGCCCCGACGCCATCCTGGCCCCCAACTACTACCAGGACGACGGCAAGATCGTCACCCAGGCCCGCGCCCTCGGCTACAAGGGCGTCTTCCTGGGGGCCGACGGCTGGTCCAACATCGTGGGCGGCAGCGAGGAGTACGCCTCCGCGGCTGACCTCGAGGGCTGCTTCTACGACTGCTCCTTCGTCAGCGAGAACCAGGACGAGAAGGTCCAGCAGTTCATCAAGGCCTACCAGGACGAGTACAAGAGCGCGCCCACCAACTTCTGCGCCCTGGGCTACGACGCCGCCATGGTCCTGCTCAACGGCATCAAGACGGTGGAGGAGGCCGGCAGCGCGAAGGCCGGCAGCGACGAGTACAGCCAGGCCGTCATCGACGCCATCGCCAAGGGCCAGGCCGAGGGCGTGACTGGCACCATCAAGTACAACGGCAGCGGCGACCCGGTCAAGCCGACCCTGGTCATCACCTTCAAGGGCGGCAAGCAGGAGGTCTTCGACACCATCGAGGCTGAGTAGGCACCATCCAAAGAATCGCACGGGGCGCTGGGGGCCTGTCTCCCGGCGCCCCTGCCGTGAGGTCGACGGCCCCTCTCCCCTAGACTGGGGGCCACAACCAGGCGCCCGCCCCGCATGGCCGTGGCGCCCAGGAGCAAGAGAGAGGAAGTGTTTGCCGTGACGTTCTTGACGCAGGTGCTCAATGGCTTGCAGCTGGGCAGCATCTACGCACTCGTCGCCCTGGGCTACACGATGGTGTATGGCATCATCCTGCTGCTCAACTTCGCCCATGGCGACATCATCATGGTGGGTGCGTACATATCCTGGATCGTGATGTCCCAGCTCGGGCTCAGCCCCGTCCTGGCCGTGCTGCTCTCGGTCGTGGGCTGCACGCTCCTGGGCGTGCTCATCGACAAGGTGGCCTACGCGCCCCTGCGCAACGCCCCGCGCCTCTCCATCCTGATCACCGCCATCGGCGTCTCGTACTTCCTCGAGAACGGCGCCCAGCTGGTGTTCGGGGCCGACGCCAAGGTGGTGCTCTCCTTCATCGACTCCAGCACGATCGAGGTCGCCAGCCTGCAGCTCTCGCCCACGGCGCTCCTCACCATCGCGGTGACCGCGGTCTCGACCGCCATCCTCACCTTCCTGGTCCAGCGCACCAAGCTCGGCAAGGCCATGCGTGCCGTGTCCGAGGACATGGGCGCCGCCCGCCTCATGGGCATCAACGTGAACACCACCATCTCGTTCACCTTCGCCATGGGCTCCGCCCTCGCCGGCATAGGCGCGGTCCTCTACTCCATGGCGTACTCGCAGGCCACGCCCACCATGGGCGTCATGCTGGGCACCAAGGCCTTCGTCGCCGCCGTGCTCGGTGGCATCGGCTCCATACCGGGCGCCGTCATCGGAGGCCTGCTCGTCGGCTTCGCCGAGGTCTTCGTCTCGGCCATCGGCCTGTCTGTCTGGAAGGACGCGGTGGTGTTCCTGCTCCTGATCATCGTGCTGATCGTGAAGCCCACGGGCATCCTCGGTCACACCATGAGCGAGAAAGTGTAGGGGGGTCGACCCATGGTCAAGGAAGTTCCCGATTCCAAGCCGGTCATCACCGTGGCCGGTGGGGCGGGGGAGAAGAAGCCCCTCTCCATGCCCGTGCGCTACGCCATAAACGCCCTCCTCGTGCTCGCGTTCCTCGTCGTGGGCGAGCTGCTCATCGACGGCGGTGCCATCAGCCGCTACCAGACCTCGGTGCTGGAGCAGATCGGCATCTACGTCATCATGGCCGTCTCGCTCAACATCGCCACGGGCTACCTGGGCCAGCTGCCGCTGGGCCACGCCGGCTTCATGTCGGTGGGAGGCTACTCCTGCGCCATCTTCATCATGCGCCTGCAGCCCGTCTTCGGCGTGGGCGCGCGCGACTTCGTCACGGGCAGCCCCGCCGCCACGGCCCTCTTCGCCTGCGGCCTGCTCTTCGGCGGCATCGTGGCCGCCGTCTGCGGCGTGATCATCGGCATCCCCGCCCTGCGCCTGAAGGGCGACTACCTCGCCATCATCACCCTCGGCTTCGCCGAGATCATCCGCGTGGTCATGCTCAACATCGACGGCGTCCTGGGCTTCGACCTCACGGGCGGCGCCAAGGGCCTCACGGGCATCCCCAGCTACACGAGCTTCCTCAACACCTTCGTGGTGGTCGCCGTCTCGCTCTTCCTCATCCACACGATGATGAAGTCGCGCCACGGCCGCGCCATCCTCGCCATCCGCGACAACGAGATCGCGGCCGAGGCCTCCGGCGTCCACACCACCTACTACAAGACCCTCGCCTTCGTGGTCTCGGCCTTCTTCGCCGGCATCGCGGGCGGGCTCTACGCCGGCTGCATCGGCGTCATGGCGCCGGCCAAGTTCGGCTTCATGAAGTCCATCGAGGTGCTGGTCATGGTCGTCCTCGGCGGCATGGGCTCCATGCTGGGCTCCGTCATCTCGGCGACCGTGCTCACCATTCTGCCCGAAGCCCTGCGCGCCTTCGCCGACTACCGCATGGTGGTCTATGCCGTGGTGCTCATCATCACCATGATCTTCCGTCCCCAGGGGCTCCTGGGAACCTACGACTTCTCGCTGACCTCCTGGATCGACCGCATCCGCGGCGTCAGGCCCAAGGCAGGCTCTGCGAAGGAAGGGGAGGTGCGAGCCGATGCCTAGCACGAACTCCAAGCGCAGGCACTCCGTCCTCGTCCAGATGGAGACGCCCAACCTCATCCCCGAGCGCGACATGGGCAAGATCCCCGTGCTCCAGGCCGAGCACCTGGGCATCGACTTCGGCGGCCTCACCGCCGTGGACGACTTCAACATCGCCATGGGCCGGACCGAGATCTCGGGCATCATCGGCCCCAACGGCGCCGGCAAGACGACCATCTTCAACCTGCTCACCAACGTGTACCAGCCCACCCGCGGCACCGTCCTCATCGACGGCTACGACACGGCGGGCAAGTCCATGGTGCAGGTCAACAAGATGGGCATCGCCCGCACCTTCCAGAACATCCGCCTCTTCAACCAGATGACCGTCGAGGAGAACGTCCTGGTGGGCCTGGGCAACTCCATGTCCACGCACCTGATGGACGACATCTTCCGCCTGCCCAAGCACTGGCGGCAGGAGGCGGAGTTCCACGACCAGGCCATGGAGCTGCTGCGCATCTTCGACATGGAGGGCTTCGCCAAGACCCAGGCGGGCAACCTCCCCTACGGGGCCCAGCGTCGCCTCGAGATCCTGCGCGCCCTGGGCACGCATCCCAAGGTGCTGCTCCTGGACGAGCCCGCGGCCGGCATGAACCCCAACGAGACCGAAGAGCTCATGGAGAACATCCAGCGCATCCGCGACGAGTTCCAGATCGCCATCCTGCTCATCGAGCATGACATGAACCTGGTCATGGGCGTCTGCGAGGTCGTGGGCGTGCTGGACTACGGCAAGATCATCGCGAAGGGCACGCCCGACGAGATCCAGAACGACCCAAGGGTCATCGAGGCGTACCTGGGCAAGCAGGGGGTGAGGTAGGTGTCCAAGATCCTTTCCGTGCGCGACCTGCACGTCTCCTACGGCGCCATCAAGGCGGTGAGGGGCATCTCGTTCGACATCGAGGAGGGCGAGATCGTCACCCTCATCGGCGCCAACGGGGCGGGCAAGTCCTCCACGCTCAACTGCATCGCGGGGCTCTTCAGGCCCGTGGGCGGCGAGGTGGAGTTCAAGGGACAGAGCATCGTGGGCGTGAAGCCCCACAAGATCGTGGAGAGGGGTCTGGCGCTCTGCCCCGAGGGTCGTCGCGTCTTCACGCGCATGAGCGTGGCCGAGAACCTCGACATGGGCGGCTACACCAGGAGCGACGACGAGAACGCCAAGACCCTCGAGGTCGTCTATGAGCACTTCCCGCGCCTGAGGGAGCGCGTGGGGCAGTCTGCGGGCACCATGTCCGGCGGCGAGCAGCAGATGCTCGCCATGGGTCGCGCCCTCATGAGCAGGCCCGACCTCCTCATGCTGGACGAGCCCTCCATGGGCCTCGCCCCCATCCTGGTGGACGAGATCTTCTCCATCATCAAGGAGCTCAACAAGCTGGGCACCACCATCCTCCTGGTGGAGCAGAACGCCTCGATGGCGCTCTCCATCGCCGACCGCGGCTACGTGCTCGAGACGGGCACGATCAGCAAGACCGGCACGGGCGCCGCGCTCTTGCACGACGACGACGTGAAGAGGGCCTATCTGGGGGGTTAGTCGCTCTCGTTTGCACGCGGGTGGATTGCGCGTGGATGTTACGGCGGGGTTCGGGCCGGGTCGCAGCGATGCGGCCCGGCTCGCTTGCGTTGCATGCGCACGTGTACGGGTGCGGTGGGGGCGCGACTACGTCCGACGCGCGAATCCCCGCCGCTACTACGTCCAACGCGTGCGTCGGGGCCGCGACAACGTCGAACGTGCGCGTGCAACCGCCGATAGAGTCGAACGTGCGCGTGTCGGGACCGCGACAACGTCGAACGCGCGCGTGCAACCGCCGATTGCGTCCGACGTGTGTGTGGCCATCGACGACGTCCAGTGCGCGTGAAATATCGCCGAAAACGTCCAATGCGTTTCTCTCGTCTCCGCCAACTGGGCAAACATCGAGTCGTCAGACGCGTTGAGCGTTGTCGTCTCATATTCGCGCGCGTCGGGCGTTGTGGTCGCGAGTTCAAGCGCGTCGGGCGTTGTCGCGAAGCGCTCGTACGCATCGGACGCTTTCGTGACGGTGCGGGACGTGTCGGACGCTGTGGTTGCGAGCCTGTGCGCGAGTTGCACGCGTCGGACGCAGCAGGGACGCGCGCCATTCGCCACGGACTCGCACGGCCGCACCACGGGCGAAGCACCAGGGCAAGGCGAGAGCGACGGGCGGCCTCCGCTGGCAGCCTAGGCCAGCTCCCACTCCACGCCGTGGCTCCGAGCGGGGAGCACGCGGACCCAGAGCCCATTGACGCGGTTCTCCACCATGCCCTCGACGGCGGCGAGCACGCGTCCCGCCGGCTCGTCCCCGTCGCAGATGGCGAGCATCGTCGAGCCCGAGCCGCTGATGGTGAAGGCCGCCGCCCCCGCGGCGAGCGCCGTGCGCCTCAGAGGCTCGTAGTCGGGGATGAGCGCGCTTCGGTAGGGTTCGTGCAGGCGGTCCTGGCAGGCGCTTGAGAGCAGGTCCGCGTCTCCCGTGGCAAGGGCGTGCACGGCGGCGACGCAGTGGCCGATCTGCCACACGGCGACCTCGGTGGGGACGCTCTGGGGCATGACGCGACGGGCGTCGGCGGTGCGCACCTCGTAGGGCGGCGCGATGGCCACGAAGCGAAGGCCCTCGGCCACGTCGAAGCGCAGCGACCTCGTGCTCCGTCCGTCCACGAACGAGCTCACGAGCCCACCCAAGAGCGCGGGGGCCACGTTGTCCGGGTGGCCCTCCAGCTCGCAGGCCACGTCCAGGGCTGCCTGCGGGTCCAGCCCGCCCGTATGGAGCAGCTGTGCGGCCACGACCCCCGCCACCACGCAGGTCGAGCTCGAGCCCAGCCCGCCCGAGAGCGGGATGGGGGAGTCGATGTGCAGGTGCAGGGGGAGCGGACGCTGGTAGAGCCTGCGGCAGGCCTCGAGGTAGCTGGTCCAGGCGAGGTTGTCCTCGCCACGGAAGCGCTCGGGGCAGCCGTCTATGGCCAGCTCGTCCGCCGGCTCGAAGCAGAACTCGGCCATGAGGTCCAGCGCCAGACCCAGGCAGTCGTAGCCCACGCCCACGTTGGCCGAGGTGGCCGGCACGCGGACGCGCACGCCACGGGGGAGGGCGGCGCTCACGCGAAGACCCTCTGGCAGGCGGTTTCCACGAAGTCGGCCATCTGGCCCTGGTCGCAGGCGTCCTCGTGCAGCACCGGGGCATCCCTCAGGGCCGAGAGCTGCGCCGGCGCCACAGTCCCCGTGAGCTCCTGCAGCCGGTCCATGCAGGCGAAGGCGTCAAGCCCTTCCACATCGTGTCCCAGCGCCCCCAGCACCTCGGCCGAGAACTTGTAGGGATTCGCGGTGGAGAGGCACACGCGTACGTTGCCGCCCCTCTCGCCTTGGCCCATGACGTGGCGGGCGACGGCGGTGTGGGGGTCGATGAGCACGCCGTCCGCCTCCCAGGCCGCGCGGATGGCGGCGCGGGTCTGGTCGTCTGTGGCCCAGCCGCAGTCGAAGTCGGAGCGCAGGCGCGCGAGCTCGTCAGGCGTGACCTCGTAGTGCCCCTCGCTGCGGAGCTGGGACATGAGGGCGGCGACGCGCTCGGCGTCACCCCCCGTCAGGTAGTAGAGCATGCGCTCGAGGTTGGACGAGACCAGGATGTCCATGGAGGGCGAGATGGTCTTGGCGAAGTCGCGCCGGCGGTCGTAGACGCCGGTGCGGAGGAAGTCGAAGAGGACCCTGTTGCTGTTGGAGGCGACGGTGAGCCTGCCCACGGGAAGCCCCAGGCGCTTGGCGTAGTAGCCCGCCAGGACGTCCCCGAAGTTGCCGGTGGGAACGACGAAGTCGAGCTCGTCCCCCTTGCGGATGACACCCCTCGCAAGAAGCTGCGCGTAGGCGCTGAAGTAGTAGGCGACCTGCGGGGCGAGTCGTCCCACGTTGATGGAGTTGGCGCTGGAGAGGACCACGCCCTCCCGCTCGAGGCGCCCCCTCAGGCCCTCGTCCGCGAAGATGCGCTTGACCTGGGTCTGGGCGTCGTCGAAGGTGCCCCTGATGCCGCAGACAGCCACGTTGGCCCCGCGCTGCGTCACCATCTGCAGGCGCTGGGCGTCGGACACCTTGCCCTCGGGGTAGAAGACCGTGACCCCCGTGCCCTCGACGCCGGCGAAGCCCGCCAGCGCCGCCTTGCCCGTGTCGCCCGAGGTGGCGGTCACGATCATGACCCTGCGCCCGTCTTCCTCGCGCGAGCGGGACATGAGGCGGGGGAGCATCTGCAGGGCGAGGTCCTTGAAGGCGCAGGTGGGTCCGTGCCAGAGCTCGAGGAGCCAGTCGTCGCCCAGCGACGTGACGGGGGTCACGAGCGGCGTGTCGAAGTTCTGGGCGTAGGCGCCGCGCACGCAATCGTCGAGCTCGTCCGGCGAGAAGTCGGGCAGCAGCGTGGCCAGGACGCGGCGCGCGATGTCGTGGTAGCCGGCGGCCTCGAGGCCCTCGACGCCGAGTTCGGAGGCGCCCAGCTGGTCCGAGACGTAGAGCCCTCCGTCGGGCGCGATGCCTGCGAGTATTGCTTGCCTGCTTGTTACGGAATCGCCGCCGCCGCGCGTGCTGTGATAGAACATGCTCACTGTGGCGCTCCTAGCCTCGGGTTTCGCAGAACGTTCGTAAGTATCATAGTCGCAGGGTGCGGGACCTCCCGTCACCGTCACACAGTAGAAAGATTGGAAGCTCATGAAGGTCGCGCTGCTGGGACACGGCGTCGTGGGACGCGGGGTAGACCAGATTCTCTCCTCCAGGGACCTCGGCGTGGAGGTGACGCGGATCCTGGAGCTGCCGGGCCGCCTGGACGACGGTCGCATGACCTCGGACTATGAGGACATCTTGGGCGACGGGCAGATCGAGCTCGTCGTGGAGTGCATGGGAGGGCTCGAGCCGGCGCACGGCTATATCCTCTCGGCCCTCGCTGCCGGCAAGAGCGTCGTCACCTCCAACAAGGCCGTGGTCGCGGCATACTTGGACGAGTTCGCGAGCCAGGCGCGCTTCTCGCGCGCGAGCCTCCTCATCGAGGCCACCTGCGGCGGGGGAGTGCCCTGGATCGCCAGCATCGAGAAGGCCCGGCGCATCGACCGGATCAGCTCCATAGGCGGCATCATGAACGGGACCACCAACTTCATCGTGGACGCGATGGAGCGCGAGGGCGCGGAGTTCGCGGACGTCCTCGCCCGCGCCCAGGAGCTGGGGTACGCGGAGAGGGACCCCTCGGCCGACATCGACGGCATCGACGTGCGCAACAAGACCGCCATCGCCGCGAGCGTCGCCTTCGGCTGCGCCTGCAGGACGGACATCCCCACCTCCGGCATCCGCAACCTCACGAAGGCGGACCTCGACCTCCTGGCGTCGCGCGGGCTCTCGCTCAGGCTGCTGGGGCGCGCAGTGCAGGAGGGTGGTCGCTTCGCCGCGAGCGTCGAGCCCGTGGTGCTGGGCCATCGCGCCCTCGAGGCCAACGTGCCCGGCAACTTCAACCTGCTGAGCCTCGTGGGCGAGACCGTGGGCGAGCTCGGCTTCTACGGCCAGGGGGCGGGGTCGCTTCCCACCGGCAACGCCATGGTCCAGGATATCCTCGACTTCAGGGATGGCCGGCGCCCTAGCTACGACCTCTCGGCGGACCTCGCCTACGACCCCGGCCTGCTGCGGGGCGACTACCTGCTGCGCAGCGGCCTGGCCCCCGAGGGCTCCGAGGAGTGGGCTCCTGGCGTCAGCCTCCTTCGCGGCCTCAGCGCCGAGGAGGCGCGCGCGACGCTCGACCGTGTGCTCGGGGCCGACCCGACGAGCTTCATGGCCGTGCTGGACGCGAGGGGCTGACGCATGATAAAGGTCGCAAAGTTCGGCGGCTCCAGCGTCGCGGACGCGGAGCAGTTCCGCAAGGTCAAGTCGATCGTGGGGTCGGACCCAGAGCGCCGCTTCGTCGTGGTCTCCGCCTCGGGCAGGCGCTTCCCCCAGGACAACAAGGTCACCGACCTCCTGCTGCTGGTCAACGCGCACATCGAGTATCACGTCGACTGCACGGCGCTCCTCTCGGACATCCAGGCACGCTACCAGGACATCGCCGACGAGCTGGAGCTCAGCTACCCCGTCGCAGAGCGCTTCGGCGAGTTCGCGGCGCAGGTCAAGGGCTTCTCGCCCGAGTACGTGGTGTCGCGCGGCGAGTGGTTCACGGGCCAGCTCATGGCCGAGTACCTGGACCTTCCCTTCGTGGACGCGGCGGAGGTCATCGTCTTCCACCATGACGGCAGCGTGGACATGGAGCGCACGGCGATGCGCCTGCGCGACCGCGCGACGCGTCTGGGGAGCTTCCTGCTCCCGGGCTTCTACGGCGCCACGGTGGATGGCAGCATCAAGCTCTTCCAGCGCGGGGGCGGCGACATCACGGGCGCCATCCTGGCGCGCTGCCTGGACGCCGGCGTGTACGAGAACTGGACCGACGTCTCGGGCTTCCTCGCCGCCGACCCGCGCGTGGTGGACCACCCTCGCTCCATCCACCGCATCACCTACGACGAGATGCGCGAGCTCAGCTACATGGGGGCCTCGGTCCTGCAGGAGGAGGCCATCTTCCCCGTGCGCGAGACCAACATCCCCATCCAGATCAAGAACACCAACGACCCCGACGCTAAGGGCACCATCATCCGCGAGACGGCCGAGGAGCACGTGAAGGAGCACCTCATCACGGGCATCGCTGGCAAGCGCGACTTCATGGCCATCCATGTCCAGCGCGCCCACATCTCGAACGACGTGGGCTACCTCAGGCGTGCGCTCTCGGTCTTCGAGAAGTACGGCGTGAGCGTGGAGCACGTGCCCACGGGAGTCGACTCCTTCGGCGTCGTGGTCAACGGCGCCGACGTGAAGGACAGCATCTATTCCATCGTCAACGAGCTCCAACACGAGCTCGAGCCCGACAGCATCAACGTGGTGGACAGCCTGGCGCTCATCAGCGTCGTGGGCCGCAACATGAGCCGCCGCGCAGGCACCTCGGGCCGCATCTTCGGCTGCCTGGGTGAGGCGGGCATCAACATCCGCATGATCACCCAGAGTTCGCAGGAGATATCGATCATCATGGGCGTCAACAACGCCGACTTCGAACGTGCCATCCAGTGCATCTACGACCGCTTCGTCGACGGCGAGATGGTCGAGATGCCGCAGCTTGCCCAGTAGGGGGTTAGGACATGCCTGACAAGAGAGTTGCCATCCTCGGCGCGACCGGCGTCGTGGGGACCCAGATGCTCCAGTGCCTCGAGGAGAGGGACTTCCCGGTGGGGGAGCTCGTCCCCCTTGCGAGCGCTCGCTCCGCGGGCAGCAGCGTGCGCTTCCGCGGCGAGGAGGTGGTGGTGCGCGAGGCCACGCCCGAGGCCTTCGAGGGCGTGGACGTCGTGTTGGGCGCGGCGGGAGACGAACTCGCCCGCAAGCTCCTTCCCGAAGCCGTGAGGCGGGGCGCCACCTGCGTGGACAACAGCCACGCCTTCCGCCTGGACGAGGACGTGCCCCTGGTCATCCCCGAGATAAACGCCGACGACGTGAGCTGGCACCACGGCATCATCGCCAACCCCAACTGCGCCACCATCATCGGCCTGGTGCCCCTCTGGCCCCTGCACCAGGAGGCCGGCATCAGGAGGCTCGTCGTGAGCACCTACCAGGCGGCGTCGGGGGCGGGCATGCCGGGCCTGCGCGAGCTCGAGCGCGAGATGGGTGTCGTCGCCCAGGGCGGCGAGATGGGGCCCACCGACCCCTTCGCCTACCAGCTCGCCGCCAACCTGATTCCCCAGATCGGCGGCTTCAAGGAGGAGGGCTACACCTCCGAGGAGCTGAAGATGCAGAACGAGGGGCGCAAGATCATGCACCTTCCCGAGCTGCGCGTGAGCTGCACCTGCGTGCGCGTGCCCGTGATGCGCTCGCACTCCGAGTCGATCACGGTCGAGTTCGAGAGGCCCCTCTCGCCCGAGCGCGCCCGGGAGCTTCTCGAGGCAGCTCCCGGGGTGCTCGTGGTGGACGAGCCCTCCGAGCTGCGCTATCCCATGCCGCTCCAGAGCTCCGACCAGGACCTGGTCTGGGTCGGGCGCATCAGGCGCGACCTCTCCGCACCTGACGGCGTGAGCTCGCTATGCCTCTGGTGCTGCGGCGACCAGATTCGCAAGGGCGCCGCGACCAACGCCGTGCAGATCGCGGAGCTCCTGCTCTAGCGGCAGGCCTGGGCGGCGGCGCGAAGGATGGTGCCGCCGCGACGAGGCGTGAGCGGGCTCGAACGGGCGCGGGCCCTACTTGAAGGAGGCGAGGAGCCTCTCCACCAGGTGCTTGAGCTTGACGAGGTCCTCGCGCTCCATGCTGATGCAACCGCCGATGCAGGCGGGAACGTCCATCGCCTGCCTGCGAAGCCTCCTGCCCTCGTCGGTTAGGGTGATGATGATGGCGCGCTCGTCCGCCTTGGAGCGGGCGCGGTTGACGTAGCCGTGGCCCTCGAGCCGGCGCAGCAGCGGGGTGAGGGTGGCTGAGTCGAGGTAGAGCCTATGTCCCAGCTCGGTCACGGTGACGCCGTCCCGCTCCCAGAGGGCCATCATCGTCACGTACTGCGTGTAGGTGAGGCCCAGGGGGTCCAGGAAGGGCTTGTACCTGCGCGTGAGCTCCTTCGACGCCGCATAGAGCGGGAAGCACAGCTGGTTCTCGAGCGCCAGGGGGTCGAGCTCCCCACCCTCTGCGGCGTCCTGGGTGGCAGTGACCTTGGTATCGTCCATGTCAATCCTCTCTTCCCGCACGACTTAATCGTGCGCAATTTATCAAGGGAAGTATACCCAAGCGAGAGGGGCGTGCGCCAGAGAGGTCGCCAGGGCCATGCTTGCGGCAAGGCTCTAGTCCCACGCGCCACACAAGGAAGGGCCCGGACGGGATGTCGTCCACCCCGTCCGGGCCGCCATGTGACTCGTCGCGTGCGGGCCTGGTCGTGCCTCGCCTAGTTGAACTTCATGAACCTCTGTGCGGTCCGGTACAGCGCGATGGTCGCCGCGCGCCCGCCGGCGCCCGGGAGGTTGGTGGCCAGGCCGCAGATGCCCAGGCGCGCACGCCTCCACATGCGCCGGTCGTAGTCGTAGAGGTCGCTCCAGAGGCGGTCGAGCTCCGCCATGGCGTCGGCATGGTCCGAGAGCTTCGAGAAGACGGAGCAGATCATCATCATGATGACGAAGTAGTTGACCATGTAGCTGCGCAGGGCGTACGACTCGATGTCCTGGTAGAGGTGGTAGGACCTCATCATGATGCGAGTGATCTTGACCTGCTGGTCGATCCTGCCCGCCATGACCTTCTCGTTCACCGACTGGTCCTCCCGCCCTATGAAGTAGCGGTAGAGGTCCACGTCCAGGTAGTAGAGGGTGCGGCAGCGCGGCAGGGGGACGTAGGCGTAGATGTTGTCCACGTAGAAGGTGTGCGCCGGCATGGGCACCCCTCCGTCGCGCAGCACGTCGGTGCGGTAGCAGAGGGCGTGCATGAGGAGGTTCTGGGCCATCTTGAAGTGGCGGATGTCGTTCCAGCCAAAGGCCCTGCCCACGGGGAGCACCGAGCGGTAGTTGACCACGTGGCTGCTGCCGTCCTCCACGTGCTCGTACACGTAGTTGCTGATGATGAGGTCCACGCGCTCGCCGGTCTCGTCCAGCTCGCGGACCTTGCCCAGGAGGGTGGCGCAGGCCTCGGCGTCCAGCCAGTCGTCGGAGTCCACGACCTTGAAGTAGGTCCCCTCGGCGTTTCCCAGGCCCTTGAGGACGGCCATGCCATGGCCGCCGTTCTCCTGGTGCACGGCCTTCACGATGCTGGGGTGGCGCTCCTGCCAGGACTCTGCCTTGGCCAGCGTGTCGTCCTTCGTGGACCCGTCGTCCACGATGACGACCTGGACGTCCTCGGCGTAGTTGGTCCCCACGAGGATGGACTCTATGCACTTGTCCATGTATTCGGCGGAGTTGTAGCAGGGGATGGCGAAGGTGATGACCTTCTTCATGGGTTGGCCCTCCGGATTCGTTGCGACAGGCGGCTGTCGTGCCATTTCTCAAGACATTATGGCATGAGCCGCCCGTTCCATGCGCTCGCTGGTCTAGGATGGGGCTCGCCCGCACGGTCGCGGGCGGCGTTAGGAGGGGAGAGAAGCCATGGCAACCTACCTGAACCCAGGCCCCGTCTTCGGGCCCGTCCGCAGCCGAAGGCTGGGGGTCTCGCTGGGTGTCAACCTCGCGCCGGCGGACGGCAAGCGCTGCAGCTTCGACTGCGTCTACTGCGAGAACGGCACCAACGACGAGCGGCCCACGAGCTCGCCCTGGCCCACGGCCACACAGGTCGCCGAGGCGTTGGGCGCACGCCTGCGCGACATGTCCGCGGCGGGCGAGCCCCCCGACGTGATTACCCTCGCGGGCAACGGGGAGCCCACGGCCAACCCAGAGTTTCCCGAGGTCGTGGATGCGGTCCTCTCGCTTAGGGACGAGCTCTGCCCCAAGGCGCGGGTGGCGGTGCTCTCCAACGCCACCATGGCCCACGTGCCGGCCGTGCGCGACGCGCTCCTGCGCGTGGACGACAACATCCTCAAGCTGGACACGGTGGACGGGGACTTCATCCGGAGGGTGGACCGGCCCGTCGGCGGCTACGACGTGGGCCGCGTGGTGGACGCGCTGGCGGCTTTCGGCGGCAGGGTGATGGTCCAGAGCATGTTCCTGGGCGGGGAGCTCGACGGCAGGAGCGTGGACAACACGGGTGAGGCCTACGTCGGACCTTGGCTTGAGGCGCTCGCACGGATTCGCCCCGAGGCGGTGATGGTCTACACCATCGCGCGCGACACGCCCTTCCAGGGTCTCAGGAAGGCCAGTCCGGAGGCGCTCGACTCCATCGCGGCCCGGGTGCGGGCGCTCGGCCTGGAGTGCAGCGTCTCGTACTAGTCGCGCGAACCGCGCCAGCGCGGCGTGCCGACCGCTCGCCGGCGGGACGCGCTGGCGCAGGCCGGCAGCGACGTGTCGTCTACCAGTGCACGACCACCTTGTCCCCCACGCGGACTAGGTCCCAGAGGGCCTTCGCGTCCTGGTAGGGGAGGTTCACGCAGCCGTGGCTGCCGGCGTAGCTGTAGATCGACCCGCCGAAGCTGTAGCGCCAGGTCGCGTCGTGGAGGCCCACCGAGTTGCCGATGAAGGGCATCCAGTACGACACGTTGCTCCTGTAGTCGGGCTCGCCGTCGTGGTCCTCGTCGGCTCCCACCAGCACCGTGTCGCGGGCCATGTTCGAGTTGATGGCGTAGGTGCCCGTTGGCGTGGTGCGACCCTCCGAGGTGTTGCCCGACACGATGTACGACCTCCATATGACCCTTCCGTTCGCGTCGTAGAAGCGCGCGTACTGGGTGGAGAGGTTGATGTCGATGTGCCGTCCGCGCTCGCGCGCGCCCTCGCTCTCGGCCGGGCGCGAGCCTACGACCTGCAGGGGGATCTCTATGGGGTCGGAGCGCTGGCCCAGGAGGGCGTTGTAGATGGACTCGGCGAGGCTCGCGTCGTCCACCGCGTAGTCGTTGACCTCGTCGGAGTAGTCCACGCTGGCCGCGAGCACCGAGTTGATCCAGTTGCCTATGGCGTCGCCGTCCGCGCCGAGGGCGAGGTCGTCTCCCACGACGAGCCAGGACGCGCTGAGCGACTCGTCCACGCGCGCGACCTCCCTGCCGTCGCGCGTGAGCGGGATGGAGAGGGCGAGCGCGTCGTTGGCCTTCTTGGTCGCCGCCGCGAGCCGCTCGTCGTCATGTCTGACCGCTGGCTGGACGAGCTCCGCGTCGCCCAGGACGAGCTTGCGCTGGAGCGACTTTGCGGCCGTCGACGCGCTGGCGACGACGCGGTCGAGGTCGAGCATGGTGCCCGGCACCTCGTCCGTCACCCTGAACTCCCCCGCGTCGGCGTCGAAGGAGGAGCTGGCGCTGGTCGGCGCCGTGGCGGACTGGTTGTAGGCCTCGACCGCCGGTTGGAGGGCGTCGCGGAGACTCGCCTCGTCCAGGGTCACGCCGTCCTCCTGGAAGATCACGCGGCGGGAGAGGAGGTCAAGGGGCCAGGCGCGCGCGTCCGCCTTCCGGAACGCGTCGGCCGCGTAGTCGTCCGCACGGGCGGCGAGTCCCACGTCGGCGGACGCGACCTGGGCCGTGAAGCCGGAGGGCCCCTGGAGCTCGAGCCTCCAGTCGCGCACGGCGTCCGCAACCGAGGCCGAGAGCGCCTCCTTGGTCATGAGCGAGACGTCCTGCCCGTTCACCGTGGTGCCCGGCGTGAAGTGGGTCGAGAAGTACGCGCAGCCCCCGCCATAGACCGTGGCTAGGGCGAGGCCGCAGGCCACGAGCTTGGGGGCGAGGCGGTGCCTGGGCCCCTCGGGGACGCCGTCCTGGGCCGTCTTGGTGCTGGGGGTTTCTGCCTGCTTCGCCACGGTCCGCCTCGTCTTCGTTTTGGCTGCTTGAAGGGGTCGCTCCCAAGCGGGAGCAGCACGCCTCAAGAGTCTAGCGCAAGGGGCCTTTGACAGGGGGGGCGGGGCGTCGACGTCGGATGGGGCGCCCCTCCGGGGAGTGGGCCTACTTGCCCGAGCCGGCGGCGGTGCCGCTCGTGCTGCCTGTTGCCGAGCCTGCGGAAGAGCCCGCGCTGGAGCTTCCCGTGCCGCTGCCTCCGGCGTCGCTGGAGCCAGCGCTCGAGGACGTGCTTCCGCCACTGGAGTTGGCAGAACTGCCCGAGGAGCCACTGCCGGAGGCGCCACCGCTTGAGGAGCCGGTGCCCGCCGAGCCCGAGTCCGAACTGCCGCTGGTGCCCGCCGTGCCGGACCCGGACGTGCCCGTGCCAGCCTCCGCGGAGGGATCCTTCGCGGACGTGCCACCTTCGGTCGAGGGAGCCGTGGTGGTCGATCCGGTCGCCTCGGACTTCGTCCCCTCCTGGCTCGACGCGTTTCCCTCGGTCGAGTTCGTGGCGTCACTCTCGCCCTGGACGCTCTGCGCGGCAGGCTGCTCGCTCGTGACCGATTGCGCCACCTCGTCGATGCTGGGACCGATTCCCTGTCCCGCGGTGACGAGGCTGACCACCGCGGCGTAGGCCAGGACGGCGAGGACCGCGACCGCCGCCAGGACGACCGCCGCCCTGCGGGCGACGCGACGTCCCTGCTGGCGGGCAGCGGCGCTGTGCAGGCTGGCGGGCGCGATGGGGGTGCCCGTGGCGGCGAAGGAGCGCTCGGGCTCGCCCTGTGGCGGGGCCTGGACGGCGGCGGGCATGGCGCTCGTGTTGCCGTCGTGGCCGGGGAGGGGGGCGCCGGACCATGCAGCGTCGGAATCGTCGTCGCGGTCGTACGAGAGGTCCTTGAGCTTCTGGGCGCTGGCCTTGATCATGCCCTTGTACACCTGGGTGGCCAGGGCGCTGGCGCCGGCCGCCACGGCGACGCCGATGATGGAGCCGGCGAGGCCGATCCTGGACGAGAGGGCGAACGAGGTCGCCGCCGCGAGGGCACTCGCCACGATCGCCGAGAGCGAGAGCTCCCCCAGGACGCCCCCGCGCCCCTCCTCGTCCTCGCGACGGTCACCTTCCTGCCTCAGCTGGTCACGCATGGAGAACCTCCCAAGAAGACGCGTCCATCCAGACAAGCATTACCCAGCTCGCGGGGCCCATGCGCACGGGCATGGCAACTACACGAATATTTTGGCTAGCTGAGCGGTATGATTGGGGGCGTAGGTTCGACAGGGTGTCTCATATAGGAGGTATCACCATGCTAGTCAACGCTACCGCCATGCTCCAGAGCGCTCAGAGGGGTCACTACGGCCTGGGTGCGTTCAACACCAACAACCTCGAGTGGGCAACGTCGATCCTCGATGCTGCCGAAGAGCTCCAGTCTCCCGTCATCATCCAGTGCACGAGCGGCGCCGCTAAGTGGCAGACCAGCTTCAAGGTCGTCGCCGACATCGTGAGGGACCTTGTCGAGGCCAAGAACATCACCGTGCCTGTGGCACTGCACCTCGATCATGGTAGCTACGAGGATGTCTTCAAGTGCATCGATGCGGGCTTCACCTCGGTCATGTACGATGGCTCGCACGAGCCCGACTTCCAGACCAACCTCCAGCGCACCGCCGAGGTCGTCAAGGCCGCCCATAACAAGGGCATCTCCGTTGAGGCCGAGGTCGGCGGCATCGGCGGTACCGAGGATGGCGTGACCTCACAGGGCGAGCTCGCCGATCCCGAGGAGTGCAAGCAGATCGCAGACCTGGGCGTCGACTTCCTGGCGTGCGGCATCGGCAACATCCATGGCATCTATCCTGCCAACTGGGCGGGCCTCTCCTTCGAGCGCCTTGCCGAGATCAAGGCCCTCACGGGCGACCTGCCGCTCGTCCTTCATGGCGGCACCGGCATCCCCGTCGACCAAATCCAGAAGGCCATCTCCGAGGGCGTCTCCAAGATTAACGTCAACACCGATCTCCAGCTGGTCTTTGCTGCGGCCACCCGCACGTACATCGAGAGCGGTGCAGACAAGGAGGGTAAGGGCTACGATCCCCGTAAGCTCCTCAAGCCTGGTCGCGACGCCATCAAGACCCGCACCATCGAGCTCATGAAGGAGTTCGGCTCCGACGGCAAGGGCTGGGCGTAGGCATCGGCTCCTGCCCGGCGCGCCCGCGCAACCGGGCAGGGAAGGCGCACGAACGCAAGGGGGACCGTCTTCGGGCGGTCCCCCTTCCTGTGGACTTGTGGGCTGGACGTGGCTGCGTGGCTGTGGGCCGGGATGCTGCCGGGCCTGGGCGTAGCTGCCGGACTGGATGCTGCCGGGCCTGGGCGCTGCCGGGCTGGATACTGCCGGGCCTGGGCGTAGCTACCGGTCCGGGATACTGTCGGCCTTGGGCGTAGCTGCCGGTCCCTGGCTGCCTACCAGCCGCAGCGGGCGGGCACGAGCACGTCGAGGGCCCGTGGCTCCACCTCGACCTCGAAGCGCCTGCCCTCGAATCTCTCGCCGTCGACCTGGCAGGGAATGCCCTCTCCCTCGAACTCGACCTGGAGCCTTCTCGCGCGCTCGGCCCTGATGACGCGCGAGCGCACGTGCCTTCCGGAGCGGGCGAGGCCGAAGAGGGCCAGCAGGCGGGGGATGGAGGGCACCTTCACGTTGTAGCAGACGTCCAGCATTCCGTCGTTGGGCAGCGCGTCGGGGCAGACGCGGAAGCCGCCGCCGTAGGTGGGGCCGTTCTGGACCGCGAGTATGAGGGCGCGCAGCTCCTGGGGGTCGCCGTCGTCGAGGCGGAGGCAGCAGGGGTAGCCCTTGTGCCCGGACGAGAAGACCTTCACGCCCGAGGTGGCGAAGAGCATCGACCCCTCCTGGCTCGTGTTGGCGGCGCGGCGGTCGGTCGTGTCTAGGGCGATGGCGGCGTCCAGGCCAAAGGAGAGGGTCTCGACGAAGTGGGTGCCCTGGCCGTGCTCGTTGGTCACGTGCCCCAGGTCGATGCTGACCCTGCGGCCGCCGAGAAGCTCGGCCAGGGAGAGCTCGGGGTCGTTGTAGGTGGCCGAGATGGTGCGAGCGAAGTCGTTGCCCGAGCCCATGGGGATGACGGCGAGGGCGGGGCGGGCGTCGGTGGGCAGGGTCATGAGGCCGTTCGTCGCCTCGTGGATGACGCCGTCCCCGCCCAGGACGATGAGGGTGTCCATCTGGGCGGCGCCGGCCGCGAGGCGCTTGGCGTCCTCGGGGCCCTCGGTCATGACCAGCTCGAACGACTCGGTGGCAGAGGTGTACGACTCGAAGAAGCGCCGGGCGCGCTCCGCCGCCTCGGCCCCCTTTCCGCTGTGCGAGGCGGGGTTTGCCACGACGAGCGTCCGACCGAGCCTGAGTATTGCCATGTTGGGGGCCTTTCGGGGACGGGTGCGGTCCGTGCCCCATCATTCTAAGCACTTGGGGTGGGGCGTGTCCGGTCGGGGCGGGGGAGCGTCGCGGTGGCGCGGCAGGGGGAAGAGGCGCGCCCGGGCGCGGTGGCGCGCTCGGGCGTGGCGCGGAGGCGTGGTCGGGGTGCTCGGTCGGGGCGCATCGGCACGGCCGGAGTGCGCATTCCAGGCGTGAAATGCGCACCTCTCCGCAAAACCGCAGTTCATCGAAGATGGGTGCGCATTTGAAATCTGAAATGCGCTCCTTCTGCCGCGGGGTTGAATCCCGGAGCCTTCTGTCGCAGGTTCCGGAGGCCGCCCGGAGGGGCAGTCGGGGGGGACCGGTGCGATTTTGCGGAATGCGTTGCCCCGGGCGGGGCACTCTCGTATAATCCTAGAGCGGCTCCGGGGTGTAGCGCAGCTTGGTAGCGCATCTGCTTTGGGAGCAGAGGGTCGCTGGTTCGAATCCAGTCACCCCGACCACATGCGGCGGTAGTTCAATTGGTAGAGCAGTAGCCTTCCAAGCTACCTGTTGCGGGTTCGAGTCCCGTCCGCCGCTCCATGCGCTCGCTTGCCAGGGTCCTTTGGGGCCCTGGCTTTTTTATCGCGCGGGGTTATGCGCCAATTGCCAGCATCGTGTGGCCACCTTTCCATGTTCTGCAATAGCACGAAAAGTTAACTAATAAGAGTGGAATAAAGTAAGAATAACTTTAGTTTGGAGGGACAATGCCAAAGATCATCTCCAGCACAACGCTGAGGAACAACTACGCGGAGCTCTCCGACTGGTGCCATAAGACCGGCGAACCCCTCTTCGTCACGAAGAACGGTGCTGGTGACCTTGCAGTCCTTGATATGGATGCATACGAGGACCTAACCTCGCGGCTTGCGCTGTACGAGAGCCTTGCCGCAGGGCGCGTCGCCGCGGACGAGGGCAATGCCAGACCCGCGGGTACGGCTGCCCAGGCACTTCGCCGGCGCATCGGGCCGCAGAACGCCAAGGACTGACGCGAGGCCGCTCGATTGCGCACTATGCCGTTCCATCGCACGCTCGGCCGTCCAGCCGCGCGTTCGACATCAGTTGCGGACTCTAAAAGGGGAGAAGTCCGCAACTGACTGTGCCCATGGTGTCTCTCGCCCGTAAACGACCTGTTAGCCTGGAGTCAGCTGCAGGCTCTAAAAGTCCCAAACTCCGCAACCGACTTAACGTGTTGCAGGATTCCGCCGCACGTGTCGCAGAACTTCGCCACCGGCGTCGCCCCGCGCGCCCAGAAGGCACGCCCCGCCCGCGAACTCGACGGCCCCGCCTGCGTGCAGACGGTCTGCAAGTACGGTTTCTTATGCATGTCGATTGAGTTACGCACCGTGAATGTCCTAGCCCGCCCCCAACCCGATGCCTATTCTTTAGCCGTCCGCATTGCGTCACAACCCTTGAGGGGAGAGACCATGTCCTATTCCGAGAAGGTCATCGCCGAGCTGAAGGAGCGCTACTCCGACCAGCCGGAGTTCATCCAGGCGGCCGAGGAGGTCCTCACGACCCTGCAGCCCGCCCTCGACGCGCATCCCGAGTTTGAGAAGGCTGCCCTGCTCGAGCGCCTCGTCGAGCCCGAGCGCATCGTCATCTTCCGCGTGCCCTGGGTGGACGATGCCGGCAAGGTCCAGGTCAACCGTGGCTACCGTGTGCAGTTCAACAGTGCCATCGGTCCCTACAAGGGCGGCCTGCGCCTGCATCCCTCCGTCAACCTGGGCATCCTCAAGTTCCTGGGCTTCGAGCAGATCTTCAAGAACTCCCTCACCACGCTTCCCATGGGCGGCGGCAAGGGCGGCTCCGACTTCGACCCCAAGGGCAAGTCCGATGCCGAGGTCATGCGCTTCTGCCAGTCCTTCATGACCGAGCTCGTGAAGCACATCGGCCCCGACACCGACGTCCCCGCGGGCGACATCGGCACCGGCGCGCGCGAGATCGGCTACCTCTTCGGCCAGTACAAGCGCCTCACCAACAGCTGGTCCTCCGTGCTCACCGGCAAGGGCCTCTCGTACGGCGGCTCGCTCGCCCGCACCGAGGCCACCGGCTACGGCGCGGTGTACTTCCTGCTCAACATGCTCAAGCAGCGCGGCGAGTCCATCGAGGGCAAGGTCGTCGCGGTCTCGGGCTCCGGCAACGTCGCGCAGTACGCCATCCAGAAGGCCGAGCAGCTGGGTGCCAAGGTCGTGACCGCCTCCGACTCCAACGGCTACGTCTATGACTCCGAGGGCATCGACTTCGACACCCTCGTCGACATCAAGCAGGGCCGCCGCGGTCGCATCAGCGAGTACGTCGCCGCCCGTCCCGGCGCGACCTACCACGAGGGCGAGCGTCCCTGGGGCGAGAACTGCGACATCGCCATGCCCTGCGCGACCCAGAACGAGCTCGAGCTCGCCGACGCCCAGAGGCTCGTTGCCAACGGCTGCGGCTACGTGGTGGAGGGCGCCAACATGCCCACCACCCTCGAGGCGACGCAGTACCTCAAGGAGAACGGCGTATTCTTTGCCCCCGGCAAGGCTGCCAACGCCGGTGGCGTCGCGACCTCCGGCCTGGAGATGAGCCAGAACCACGAGCACCTCTCCTGGACCTTCGACGAGGTCGACGAGAAGCTCCACGGCATCATGGACTCCATCTACGCCGCCGCCTACGACGCCGCCAAGGAGTACGGCCACGAGGGCGACCTCGTCTTCGGCGCCAACATCGCCGGCTTCCTCAAGGTCGCCGACGCCATGATGGCCCAGGGCGTCTGCTAGCACGTCCGACGTGGCGGCGCTGCCGCCATCGTCTTGCAAGGCAAGGGGGGAGTCGGGCTTGGTCCGGCTCCCCCCCTGCTTGTGCGGGAGGCATGCGATCGCGGTCGCGGTCGGGAGCGGCAAGGCGACGCCCGCGATAAGGCGGCGGCCCGCGGCGCCTGGTCTCTGCCCGTGCGGGAGACATGCGGGGCATCCGTCTGGCAGCCTGCCCCGGCCCCGCGGGCAGCGCTAGGGAGAGCCAAGACGGCGGCGGTGCCAGCGCACAGCCTGCCCCGGCCCCGCAGGCGTGTCCCTCTCGCCTGCGGGCGTCCCTAGCCCTTGTTGTCGTCCAGCTCGCGGAAGCGCTCGGCCAGCATGGGGCTGTTCTTGGTGAGGCGCTTGATGGTGAGCTTGTTCGCCTTCTCGTCCGCCAGGCGCAGGTTGTTCTGGGAGCCCAGCAGGTTCTCCTTCACCTTCTGCAGGTGGGTGATGGTCTTGTCGATCTCTTCCACCGCCGTGTTGAACTTCTTGTTGGCAAGTTCCACGTTGCGGCCGAACTTGTCCTGGAAGTCGCCCAGGGCGTCCTCGAAGTTCGTGATGTCGATCTGCTCGCTCCTCATCTGGGCAATCTGCAGGCGCAAGTCCTGGGACTTCTGGGCGGCGTTGCGCAGGAGGGCGATGATCAGCAGGAAGAACTGAGGCCTCACCACGTACATCTTGGGATAGCGATATGACATGTCCACGATGCCCTGGTTGTAGTAGTCGCTGTCGAGCTCGAGCATCGATACCAGCACCGCGTACTCGCAGCCCTTCTTCTGGCGGTCGCGGTCAAGCTTGGCCAGGTGGGACTCGTTTGTCTTCTTGTTGGTGGAGCCCAGCTCCTCGTTCTTCATCTCGAACATGATGGAGAGAAGCTCGTTGCCTTCGTCGTCCGTCTCGCGATACACGAAGTCGCCCTTGGTGCCCTCGACGGCCTCGTTGTCCTTCTCGAAGTAGATGTTCTTGAACGAGGAGGGGTCCTGGGAGCGCCAGCGGTTAAACTCCTGCTGGCAGTGCTGCTCGAGGCTCTCTCCCGTCATCTTCACCGTGAGCCGCAGGCGGTAGTCCTTGAGACGCTCTATCTCGTCGTCCTTGATGCGCACGATCTCTTCCTGGGACTTCTGCGCCTCGTTGAGCTTCTCGCGGTAGCGTGCCTCGAGCTCGTTGCGCTGGCTGTCGCGCTGGGCGAGCTGCCCCTCGAGCGCCACGCACTGGGTGCGGAGCTCGGAGGTGGCGCGCTGCACGGCGAGCTCCTCCGCCTGGCGTGCCGACTGGGCCTGGGACTCCAGGCTGTCCTTGGCGCGGGAGAGCTCGAGCTCGAGGCGGGAGCGCTCGGCCTGGAGCTCGGACTTCGCCTGGGCGTCGGCCAGCTGACGCTCGCGCGCCGCTTGGGCCTGCTGCGCCTGGAGCTCGGCCTTGAGTCGCGCGACCTCGGCCTGGAGCTCGGCCTGCTGGGCCTGGAGCTCGGAGCGGGTCCTCTCCTGCGCGAGCTTCGTGGCGTCCTCGCTCTTGGAGAGCCGGGCCGCAAGCTCGTCGCGCTCACGCTCCACCTTGACGCGTTCCTGCTCGACCGAGAGCCGCGCCTCGCGTACCGCCGAGGCGCGCGCGTCGTCAGAGGCGGCGAGGCGCTCCCTGAGCTGGGCGAGCTCCTGGTTGAGCTCCGACTGCAAGCGCTGCAGCTCGAGCTGGGACTTGGCGCGCTCCTCCGCCAGCTCGGAGGCCTTCTGCCCCTCCATGAGCTGGTGGCGCTCGTGCAGCTCGCGCTCGAACTCGCTGGTGCGCACCTGGCTCACGATGTCCTGGTAGTCCGAGCTCTCCAGCTCGAAGCTCTGGTGGCAGTGTGGGCAGACGATGGTTGCCATGGACGCTCCTTGGTACGAGGAAAGACGGGTCGTGTGATGGACACAGCTTAGCTCAGGGGTGGGACATGATTGGGAGCCGCTCCGGTGGCGGTCGGGTACGCCGTGGCCGCCTGCGTGCCGGGCGCTTCGTCGTGCATGCCATTCACGCCGTCGTACATGCCTTTCTCACCCAGCATGCAATTGCGCACAGAATCTGAGCGCGAGCACGCTCTTGCGCACAGCTTTTTCAGCGTGCACGCTCTTGCGCACTGCCGCTGGCATCGAGCACGCTTGAACGCACGGCTTTTTCAGCGCGCACGCTCTTGCGCACATTGGCCGCGACGTTTGCCCAGGTAACGTGGGGCGGTGATGTGCGTTTGAGCGTGCTCGATGGTTTGATTGTGCGTTGGCGCGTGGAGGATGAGAAAAGCGTGCGCAAACGCGTGGAAGGTGAGAGGCACGTGCGTTCACGCGTGAGCGGTGATGTCAAATGTGCATTCGCGCGTGCGCGGTGCCGCCACGGCTGCGCAACATGTGCGTTCATGCGTGGCAGGCGAGAAGATCGTGCGTTCGCGTGTGCGTGGTGTCGCCAGTCTTGCGCCACGTGTGCGTTCGCGCGTGCGCGACGCCCCCGCTGACGTCCGTGATGCCCCTCTCGCCTGGAACTGTGACAAGCAGATAAACGCTCTCGCAATTTGCGCAGATTTGAATATCTGGCACCTAGAATGCGTTCAAGCCTTTAACGGTGGCGCGAGACGCCGCCAAGGACGCAAGCGACACCTCGCCAGGAGGGGCATCCGCAGGCCGCGGGTGCCCCTTTTTGCGCAGGGCGTCGCAGGGGAAAGGAGCTCCGATGAACCTACTCGCGGGTGCGGACCGGCTGCCCAGGGCACTCCTGGCGCTGGAGGACGGCAGCTGCTACGCCGGCCAGTGCTGCGGCGCCGAGGGTGAGGCCTTCGGCGAGCTGGTGTTCAACACCTCGATGACCGGCTACCAAGAGATCGTGACCGACCCCAGCTATGCGGGCCAGATCGTGACGCTGACCTATCCGCAGGTGGGGAACTACGGCGTTACCGCCAGCGACGGCCAGGCAGCGGCGCCGGCGCTCAGGGCCCTGGTGGTGCGTGACATGTGCTTCGAGCCGAGCAACTGGCAGAGCGTCCAGAGCCTGCCCGACTACCTGCGGCAGGAGGGCGTCGTGGCCATCCAGGGTGTGGACACGCGCGCGCTCACGCTGAGGGTCCGCGAGGCGGGCGCCATGAGGGCGGCGGTCTCGACCACGGACCTCGACCCGAGGAGCCTGGTCGCGCGCGTGCGGGCGAGCGCGGGCATAGGCAGCCACAACCACGTCGCCGACGTCAGCGTGGGGGAGAGGACCGTGCTTTCCCCGCTGGGCACGGCTGCCGTCCGTCCCCGTCGCGTCGTCGCCTACGACTGCGGCATGAAGCGCGGCATCGCCGACGCCCTGCGCGCGCGTGGCTTCGAGCTCGTCGTCGTGCCCTGGGACACCCCTGCCGAAAAGGCGCTGGCGCAGGCCCCCGACGCCGCCTTCCTCTCGAACGGCCCCGGCAACCCCCAGAGCGTCGGCGCGACCCAGGAGGCCACCCGCGCCCTCCTGGGCAGGCTCCCCGTCTTCGGCATCTGCCTGGGAACCCAGCTCATGGCCCTGGCAGCGGGTGGCAGCGTGCTGAAGCTCCCCTACGGCCACCACGGGGGCAACGAGCCCGTGATGAACCTCCTCACGGGAAAGGTCGAGGTCACGGCCCAGAACCACAACTACGTGCCGGACTTCGCGAGCCTAGGCCCGCTCGTCCCCGAGCTCAGCGGGGGAGAGGCGCGCCACCACGACGACCTCAGGCACTGGAGCCGCCGTCGCGTGGCGCCGGTGGTCGCCAACGGGCGCTACGGCCGTATCCGCCTCACGCACGTGAACCTCAACGACGGAAGCCTCGAAGGCCTCCAGTTCCTGGACGCGCGCGCCTTCTGCCTGCAGTATCACCCCGAGGCCGCGCCCGGGCCCAGCGACTCCTCCTACGCCTTCGACTCGTTCAGGCGCCTCGTGGACGGCGAGGCGGACTACCTCGCGCCCGCGCCCGAACTAGCCGCAACGTCGCCCGTCCCCGCCGCTGCGTCGCACGCGCCCGAACCAGCCGCTGCGTCGCACGCCCCCGCCGCCTCCACGCCCGCCGTCCCCGCCCCCGAAGGGAGGTCCCTCTGATGCCCCGTCGCGACGACATCCACAAGGTCCTGGTCATCGGCTCCGGTCCCATCGTCATCGGCCAGGCCTGCGAGTTCGACTACTCCGGCACGCAGGCCTGCCGGGCCCTGCGCGAGGAGGGATACGAGGTCGTGCTGGTCAACTCCAACCCCGCAACCATCATGACCGACCCCCAGACCGCCGACCGCACCTACGTGGAGCCCATCACCGTGGCCAGCGTGGAGAAGGTCATCGAGCGGGAGCGGCCGGACGCGCTTCTCCCCAACATGGGCGGTCAGACGGCTCTCAACTGCGCGGTGGCGCTGGACGAGGCGGGCGTGCTCGCGCGCTGGGGCGTCGAGGTCATCGGCTGCGACATAGCCTCCATACAGACCGGCGAGGACCGCGAGCTCTTCGCTCGGGCCATGGGTGACATCGGCCTGCGCGTGGCGGACTCGGGCGTGGCCCACTCGCTCGAGGAGTGCGCGGGGGTCGCGGCACAGCTGGGCTACCCCGTCGTGGTGCGGCCCGCCTTCACCCTGGGCGGGGCCGGCGGCGGCATGGCCCACGACGAGGTCGAGCTCGCTGACATCGCGCGCGAGGGGCTCGCGCTCTCGCCCGCCCACGAGGTGCTGGTGGAGCAGGACCTCGAGGGCTGGAAGGAGATAGAGGTGGAGGTCATGCGCGACTCCGCGGGCAACGGAATCGTGGTCTGCTCCATCGAGAACCTCGACCCCATGGGCGTCCACACAGGAGACTCCATCACCGTGGCCCCCGCCCAGACCCTCACCGACCGCGAGCTCCAGCGCCTGCGCGACCACTCGCTTGCCATCCTGGAGCGGGTGGGCGTCGCCTGCGGCGGCTCCAACGTGCAGTTCGCCGTCAGCCCCACGACGGGCGAGGTCGTGGTCATAGAGATGAACCCGCGCGTGAGCCGCTCGTCGGCGCTGGCCTCCAAGGCCACGGGGTTCCCCATCGCCAAGATGGCGGCGCTGCTCTCCGTCGGCTACACCCTGGACGAAATCCAGAACGACATCACCCGCGCGACGCCCGCCTGCTTCGAGCCCTCGATCGACTACTGCGTGGTCAAGGTGCCGCGCTTCGCCTTCGAGAAGTTCGAGGGCACGAGCGAGGAGCTCACCACCCGCATGAAGTCGGTGGGCGAGGCCATGGCCATGGGCGGCTGCTTCGAGGAGGCGCTGCAGAAGGCCCTGCGCTCGCTGGAGCGCGGCTGGGCCGGCCTGGTGAGCCCCCCGGAGGCGGACGAGACGAACGACGACCGCCTGCTCGATCTGGTGTCGCGCCCCACGCCGGAGCGCGTCCTCTGGCTGGGCGAGGCCCTGAGGCGCGGCTGGGACGTGGCGCGCCTGCACGAGGCCACGGGCGTGGACGCCTGGTTCCTCTGCCGCATGAGGGACGTCGTCCGGGCGGAGAGCGAGATCGCGCGGCGGGGTCTGGCGGGGCTTGGCGCGGAGGGGCTCCTCGCTGCCAAGCAGCTCGGCTTCTCCGACCTGCAGATCGCGCGCCTCGTCGGCTCGGGCGAGGACGTGGTGCGCGGCGTCCGCGAGGCGCTGGGCGTCGTGCCCCGGCGCCGCAGCGTGGACAGCTGCGCCGGGGAGTTCGCCTCGCGCACGGGCTACCACTACTTCGGCTACGCGGCGGGGGAGGCGCCTGCGGATTCCGTGCCTGCCATGGCCGCCCTGCCAGGCGAGAGTTGCGCTGGCGCCTCGCTCGCGGCTGGGTCCCGTGCCGCGGCCGCGCCTGTCCCCGCCGCCCAGGCCGCGCCCGCGGGCCGCAGCGTGGTGATCCTCTCCGCCGGTCCAAACCGCATCGGCCAGGGCATCGAGTTCGACTATTGCTGCGTGCACGCCTCGGCGGCGCTGCGCGAGCGCGGCTTCCAGACGGTCATGGTCAACTGCAACCCCGAGACGGTCTCCACCGACTACGACAGCTCCGACCGGCTCTACTTCGAGCCGCTGACCTTCGAGGACGTGATGAACGTCGTCGAGCTGGAGCGTCCGCTCGGCGTGATCGTGACCCTGGGCGGCCAGACGCCCATCAACTTGGCCCGGCGCCTCCGCGACGCGGGCGTGCCCATCCTGGGCACCCAGCCCGAGGCCATCGACCTGGCCGAGGACCGCGACCGCTTCGCCGCGCTGCTCGACCGCCTGCAGGTGGCCTATCCGCCCTCGTCCACGGCGAGCACGGCCGAGGAGGCCCGCGAGGTGGTCCGTCGCGTGGGCTACCCGCTCCTCGTGCGTCCCAGCTACGTGCTGGGAGGACGTGGGATGGCCATCGTCTACGGCGAGGAGGACCTGGGTCGCTACATGGAGCGCGCTACCCGCGTCTCTCCCGACCACCCCGTCTACCTGGACGCTTTCCTCGAGGACGCTATCGAGCTGGACGTGGACGCGCTCTGCGACGGGCGGGAGTGCCACGTGGGTTCCGTGCTCGAGCACATCGAGGAGTGCGGCATCCACTCCGGGGACTCCGCCTGCTGCTGCCCACCGTTCTCGCTCTCGGCCCAGATGGTGCGGCAGGTGCGCGAGGTGACGCACCGGCTGGCGCTGGCGGTGGGCGTGGTGGGGCTGCTCAACGTGCAGTACGCGGTGAAGGACGAGCAGCTGCTGGTCATCGAGCTCAACCCCCGCGCGAGCCGCACGGTGCCCTTCTCGTCCAAGGCCACGGGTGTGCCGCTGGCACGGCTCGCCGCGCGCGTCATGGTGGGCGAGACGATCGCGGGGCTCCGGGCTGCCGGCAAGCTGCCGGACGAGGGGCGCGAGCTGGGCTACTTCGCCGTGAAGGAGGCGGTCATGCCGTGGGCGCGCTTCCCGGGGGCGGACTCTGTCCTGGGGCCCGAGATGCGCTCGACCGGCGAGGTCATGGGCATCGCCGCGAGCTTCCCGGAGGCGTATGCCAAGACCCGGCAGGCCATCGACTATGAGATGCCCCGCGAGGGTGCGGCGTTCGTCTCCGTCTGCGACCGCGACAAACGTGCGATCGCGCCGGTGGCGCTGGCGCTGGCCAACATGGGCTACAAGATCGTGGCCACCGAGGGGACCGCTCGTACGCTGCGCGCGGCGGGAATCGCCTGCGAGGTGGTGAGGCGCGTCGCGGAGGGGCACCCCAACGCGCTCGACCTGGTGGAGTCGGGCAGCCTGGCGTTCATCGTCAACACGCCGCACGGGCACGCCTCACGCGGCGACGGGGCGCGGCTGCGTGCGGCGGCGGTGAACCATGGCATCTGCTGCGTGACGGCGATGTCCGCGACGATCGCGCTGGTGCAGGCGCTGGCGGCGGTGAGGGCGCGAGGTGGCGGCGCGCTGGACGTGGTCGCGCTGCAGGACCTGTAGCGCCGTGGCTCGGGCGAGAGGGGCAGGCGAGAGGCGCGTGTCGTCGCAGCGAGAGGGACGCGCGATGGCGCGTGACGAGAGGTGCATGTCGTCGCGTGCGTGCGGCTTCCACGCTCGTGCGCCCGCGCCTCTCTCCTGGCACGCTCTTATGCACGCCACCGGGTACGGCCACCGTCGTCGCGCACGCTCTTGCACACGGCCACCGGTGCCGAGCACGCTCTTGCGCACAACTCCTGCAACGCGCACGCTCTTACGCACATGTGCCTCGACGTTTGCCCAGGTAACGTGAGGCGACGATGTGCGTTCGAGCGTGCTCGTCGTTTTGCTTGTGCGTTGGCGCGTGGGTGGCGCTGGCGGTCGTGCGTCCGAGCGCGCGAGCGGCAGGAGCAAGGTGTGCGGCCAAAAAACTGCGCACGGTATTTTCGAACTTCGGTCGAAATTAGCATCTGGCCAGTTCAGGAGCTCATTCTCTTTGTGCATCTCCACAACTCTGAGGAATCATGCGCAGTTTTTCCGGCGCCTCCGCGACTAGCTCGGGCCTCAGGCGATGATGTGGCACTCGTCCTTCAGCGGACCCGCGCCCTTCTCCTGCTAGCGCGGCACGCGGCCGAAGGGTATGTCCAGCGCGTCCTGGTAGCCCGGCTCCGCGTCCACGATCGCCGGAATCAGGTTCACGTTGGGCGCGGCGCTGGTCAGGAACGGGTCCTCGTGGTCGATGATGCCGTCGATGTCCATCCTCACGTGGGGCTCCCCGAAGATCTCGATCGCCTTGTCCACGCTGTAGTCGGCCAGAATCTGGTTCAACCCCTTGTGGTTGAAGTGGAAGCCCACCACCTCGCGGCCGTGGTCGTAGGTCGCCATCACGAAGTGGTGCGTGCCGATGGTGCCCGGCATGATGTGGGCGTTCGACGTCGTCATCTCGCCGTCGGCCATGACCTGCTCCACGTCGCAGCGGTACTCGTCGTAGTCCAGGCCCAGCCGCTCGGTGACCTCGATGACGGTCGGTCCGTAGTACGTGAAGAACAGGCTCTTGAGGAAGGCGAATTGCGGGGCTGGAATCTCCTCGACCGTCATGTGGCTGCCCCCGGCGCAGAAGAAGGCGACGTGCAGGGACTTGGCCTCGCTCAGGCTCCGCTTCCAGGCGGTCTCGATGATCCTGCTGCCCATGGAAAAGGTGTAGCGGTAGATGAACTGGAGGTAGGAGTTGTAGCCCGTGGTCTCGAACATGCGGTACTGCTCGGGGTTGCTGCGCGCCTTCTCCAGGATGGCGGCGAAGAGGTCCTCGAGGTCGCGGCAGCCCTCGTCCAGGATGGCAGCGTCGTAGACCTGCTGGAAGTAGGCATCCATCACATCCGACTTGTTCCTGAAGTAACGGTAGAAGGTCGTCTTGCTCACGTCGGTCTGGGCTAGGATCATCTCGACGGTGATGGAGGGGTAGCTGTGTTTGTGCAGGAGGCGCACGAAGCCGTCGACGATGTGCCGCTTGGTCCACGTGGGCATGCTGCCTCCTCTGTTGGTGGCGTCACCTGGCGTCGGCCACTAGCTTACGCGTGTCGGGCACGCCGTTGCGCACACGTTTTTCGACGTTCACGCTGTTGCGCACACGCACTCCTGCGTTTGCCCAGATAGCGTAGAGCGTCCATGTGCGTTCGAGCGTGCTCGCTCTGAAAGATGTGCGTTCGAGCGTGCTCGCTGTGTGTGGCGTGCGAAACAGCGTGCTTGTTGCGGATGTTGTGCGCAACGGCGTGCACGACGCTAACGACGTGCGTAGTTGCATGCACGGTGCTCTGGCCCGACACCTTGCGTCGCCACCCTGCTTTGCGCCTACGCCTCGCGAGCGCTAGCATTTTCATGGCGAGAGAGGCGCCGCAACGTAGCCGCACGTCGTACGCACCCGCGTCTGCCGCGACACGCCCGCGCCCAGCACCGCCGCCGCCCGTACCCAGGGTGCCGCCGCACGTGCCCACGCGCGCGGCCCGCCCCGTACCCAACCACCCACCCCCACACTCCGGAGGTTCACATGGAAAACGGCATGATGCTCCAGGGGTTCTCCTGGTACCTACCCGCGGACGGCGCGCACTGGAAGCGCCTGGCCGAGCTCGCGCCCACCCTCGCGCACATGGGCGTGAGCTCCGTCTGGATGCCGCCCGCCTACAAGAGCTCCGAAGGGGCCGAGGGCGTGGGCTACGCCGTCTACGACCCCTGGGACCTGGGCGAGTTCGACCAGTGCGGCAGCGTCCGCACCAAGTACGGCACGCGCGATGAGTACCTCGCGGCCGTCCGCGCCCTCCAGAAGGCGGGCATCCAGGTTCTGGCCGACGTCGTCCTCAACCAGCGCTTCGGCGGGGAGGAGTGCGAGGACGTCCTGGCGACCCCCATCAACCCCACGAACCGCAACGAGCAGGCGGGCGAGCCCCGGCAGATCAGCGCTTGGACGCGCTACCGCTTCCCCGGCCGCGCCGACAAGTACTCCGACTTCCACTGGGACTGGCACTGCTTCCACGGCACCGACTGGGACGAGTCGACCCACGAGTCCGGCGTCTACCTCTTTAACGGCAAGCACTGGGACGAGGACGTGGACAAGTCCGAGAACGGCAACTACGATTACCTCATGGGCTCCGACGTGGACGTGAGCGAGCCCGCCGTCGAGGAGGAGCTCGGCCGCTGGGGAGAATGGTACCTCAAGACCACCGGCGTCGACGGGTTCCGCCTGGACGCGCTCAAGCACATCTCGCGCGCGTTCTTCCACCGGTGGCTCACGCGCCTGCGCGAGGCCACGGGCAAGGAGCTCTTCACGGTGGGGGAGTACTGGTCTCCCGAGGTGGGCGACCTGGAGGCCTACCTGGGCGAGGTGCCCATGAGCCTCTTCGACGTGCCGCTGCACTACCGGCTCTTTGACGCCTCCAACAGCATGGGCGAGAGGGACCTGGCTCACGTCTTCGACGACACGCTGGTGCAGCGCGAGCCCATCCGTGCCGTCACCTTCGTGGACAACCACGACACCCAGCCCAACCAGGCGCTGCAGAGCACGGTCCAGGACTGGTTCAAGCCCAGCGCCTACATGCTGATCCTCCTGCGCGAGGCGGGCTACCCCTGCGTCTTCTTCGGGGACCTCTTCGGCATGTCCAACGACGGCAACATCCCCGCCGTGGCCGAGCTCCCGTTGCTCATGGAGCTACGCCAGCGCTTCGCCTTCGGTCCCCAGAACGACTACCTGGACGACGCCAACCTCATAGGCTGGACCCGCGAGGGAGACGACGCCCACCCCATGAGTGGCGTGGCCGTGGTGCTCACCGACGCCGAGGGCGGGTCCAAGCGCATGCGCGTGGGCGCGCGGCACGCCGGCTCGACCTTCTGCTGCGTGGCGGGGTTCGAGGAGCCGGACGTCACCATCGACGACGAGGGCTTCGGCGAGTTTTCCTGCGCCGGGGGCTGCGGCTGCGCGTACGTGCGCAAGGAGGTCGTGAGCTCGCTCGAGCACGACCGCGTGCTGCGCTCGATAGACCGAATCGTGCGCAAGGTGCAGGAACCGCGCTACGAGTACTGTCCCATAAGCGTCAACGCCGCGCCGCACCGTACGCGCTCGAGGAAGGGCAAGTAGGGGAGAGGGGCTCGGGCGTTTGGCAGCGACTGGCGGCCATCCAGCACGCGACAACGCACGCCCGTCGCCGCTCCGCACGCGCATGCGCATGCGAGCCGCTATCGAGCCGCTACCCCACACGTGCTTACGCACACGAGCCGCCATCCCGCACGCGCTTACGCACGTCGCTTACGCCCAGCACGCGAAAGCGCACATTGGTCTTGGCGTTTCCGCATTTGGCGGGAGGAGTCCGTGTGCGCGACCGCGTGCGCGTTCAAAATGGCGTGCGCAACGGCGTGCGGGATGGCGTGGACGATGTTATCGGAGTGCGTTCCCGCGTGCCTGCGGCGACGGGCGGCCCGGGCGTTCGACATCCAGCCCCGGCCCGCATGCCGCACTCGGGTCGAGGCCGTCGTCTCGCGACAAGCATTAAACTTCGAAGCAAACGCGCGTCAGTAACAAAATCGCCAAGATTCCTTCTGTTTTAGACACACAAACCCTCGAAATCGTTCTGTGTTAGAGACATAATTGAGCAAATACCTTCTGCTCTAGAAACGGAGTGGCCATGCTCAAGAGGAAGATGCTCCACGAGCTCAAAGGCTGGAAGGCCGCAGGCGCTCGCAAGGCATTCATACTGCTCGGGGCGCGCCAGGTCGGCAAGACGTACGCTGTGCGTGAGTTCGCGCGGCAGAGCTACGACTCCTTCGTCGAGGTCAACTTCATCGAGAGCCAGGAGAGCGGTGCCTTCCTCGCGGCGTCGTCGAGTTCGACGGAGCTGCTCTCGCGCCTCTCGCTCGTGGCGGGACGCTCGATCCCCGAGGGCTCGCTGATCTTCCTCGACGAGGTGCAGCAGCTGGGGCACGACGTCGTCACGTTGTCCAAGTTCATCGTGGAGGACGGCCGCTTCGACCTCATCCTCTCCGGCTCGCTTCTTGGCACGACGCTCGGCGGGGTGACGTCGTTTCCCGTCGGATACGCGCAGGTCCGCCGGATGTTCCCCCTGGACTTCGAGGAGTTCTGCTGGGCCAGCGGGGTACCGTCCTCCATCATCGACGAGCTCCATGTGGCGCTTGACGCAAGGACTCCCGTCGAGGACTCTCTGCACGACCGCATGGTGAGGCTCTTCAGGCAGTACATCGTGGTGGGTGGCATGCCCGAGGCGGTCTCGACGTTCCTCGAGGGCGGGCTGGACCTCGGCGGTGCCCGGCAAGTCTGCCTGGACATCGTCGAGCAGTACGGCTTCGACATCTCCAAGTACGCAGGCGAGAAGAGCCTCAACGTCCGCTCCATCTACTCCAACGTGCCCTCGCAGCTCGCGAAGGAGAACAAGCGCTTCCAGATGGCGTCCGTGAGGGCGGGGGCCACGCACGGGCGGCTGAGGGACGACTTCGCCTGGCTCGAGGAGGCCGGGGTGGTGCTTCCCGCTCATGCGGTCACGGAGCCCAAGTACCCCCTCCAAAGGACCAAGGTGGGGGAGAAGTTCAAGCTCTACTCGTCTGACTGCGGGCTCCTGCTGGCGCAATATCCGCGGCTCGCTGCCATGAGGGTCGTGTCGGGCGAGGGGGATGCCAACTTTGGGGCGGTGTACGAGAACGTCGTCGCCCAGGAGCTCGCATCGTCGGGCAGGGAGCTCTGGTACTTCCACAACAGCAGGAAGGGCGAGGTGGACTTCCTGCTCCAGACCGAGGACGCCAGGGTCATCCCGCTCGAGGTCAAGTCGGGGAAGGACTACAAGCTGCACCTTGCCCTCAACAACCTGCTGAGGACGAGCGACTGGAGGATTGACGAGGCCCTGGTGCTCTCGGAGCACAACGTGTCCGTCGAGCAGAGGCTTGGGAAGCCGGTCTATTACCTGCCGCTCTACATGCTGCTCTTCCTGGACCAGCTGGTTGGAGCTGGGCACATGGGGGACATGCATCTGGAGCCCGTCGAGTTTTAGGTTTTAGGATTAGAGAGGGGCCAGGACAAGTCTGACCGCTAGACCTGCCATGCGGGGGTTACGACGACGCCCCGTCCTGCCACACCGGCGTCCCGTGCCAGGCATACGACCTCGCCCCAGCCCAGCTCGCAGCCGTCGACGCCCTGGAGGCTCGCAAACTCCCTCTGGGCCTCGTCGGCGCGTGCCGCCCTACCGGCGTCCACCTTGATGGGGTGCAGCACGTTGCCCTCCCTCAGCACCAGGTCGAGCTCGCGGCCCTCCCCGTCGAAGAGGTAGCTGAAGCCGTCGAGTCCCCGTCTTGCCGCCAGCCACGCCTTCATGACCTCGGAGGCCACGAAGCTCCGGAGCATGGGCCGGTAGAGCTGCCCGAAGCGCAGGTCGTCGGGGCTGTTCAGGCTTGCCAGGTGGCAAGCTAGCTGTTGTGTGCCAACAGGTTGTTGACAGTTTCCAGGTGACAAGGAGGGGGGCTCCTCCAAGCTGTGACTTGTCGAAGGTTGCGGCGGAGAGAGAGGAGCCCCCCTGTTCCGGCATCCTAACGCAAGGCTCACCCCCTTCGGGCGCCGCAGGCTCGTCGGCAGGGTCCGCTCCGGCGAGCGCGCGTCGGCCGTCGCGCGGGACGTGGGCGTCAGCCGACAGACCGCCCACAAGTGGCTCGCGAGGGCGAGGGCCGGCGAGCCCCTCCCCGACCGCAGGAGCCGGCCGGGGGGGCCGGCCAGGCTCGCGCCGCCCGGGGCCGGGGCGAGGGCGCTGGCGGCGAGGAGGTCCCTGCCGCTGGCGCCGCTCGCCCTGGCCGCCGAGACGGGCGTCCCGGCGCGTGCCTGCGCCAGGGGCTTCTTCCGCGGCGTCGGCGTCGGGGTCGAGGGGGTCATGACCGGCAACGGCGGCGGCTACCGCTCGAGGGCGTTCAACGAGTGGCTCGACGCGGCGGGGGTCCGGCACGTCTACGCCAGGCCGTACGGCCCCTGGCAGAACGGCAGGGTCGAGAGGACGAACCGCGCCCCGGCCCAGGAGTGGCGGTACGCCCGCGCGTACGGGAGCGACGAGGAGGGGGCCAGGGCGCTCCCGGCCTTCCTGGGGCACTACAATTGGGGGCGGCCCCACAGCGCCTGCGGAGGCCTCCCGCCGATGTCACGCATAGTCGGCGTCAACAACGTCACGGCACACAACAGCTAACTTACCTAGAGTTTTTCGATTACCGGAATTGCCAAGGCCTAAGAGTGTATGAATCAATCGCTTTTTTGTGGCAATTCGATTTGTCCTTCTGAGTGTCACACTACTCACTGTGTTTAAGTTCTGCTCATCTTATGTCATTAAGGCAGGCAGAGACGGAAGACGCCAGCACCATTGTCGACGAGAGCGTTATTGCAAAACTCAATAAACCTCATTGTTATTTTACATAATTATCTTCTAGGCTGTTGATTGGAGCTCCGGTCAATCACAATGGGAGCGTATTTGTTGGTCCACTTTGGATGCGTATCAACTGTCATTGTAAATGAGCGCAATTCGGCGATGTGGCTGTCATAATACTCGTCATCCAGAAGCGTCTCGATACGGCTCATGTCAGTATTGGAGCCGTCAAAAATAGCAATCCTCGGACCGACCAGCACGTAATGCTGACCACGTGCTACGCCAATGCGTACGCGCTTGCTCTGCAAGTCATTTCGAACTTGTAGCTTGCCTATGCTCCCAGCAAGGATGCTGGCTGCTTCTCCTTTCCTACTCATTAAATCAAAAATGAGTGTTCCGCCTTCTTCGGCTACCCACTTGTATGCTTCGATGATTGCAGCTCTATAAGGCTTTGGTGTGTTGCTGTGTACGACTTTGGTTCGAATCATCAATAACCTCCATCTCTCTTCTGTCTGGATACCCCGCGCTGCAGAAAGCCTCTTGGTCACATTTTCATACATTCGGTGCGCTGTGCGAAGGTTTTTCGTTGAGCGATTATGAAGAAAGCCACTATTCTGCGGGGTGGCGGTGCCTTCCCTCTGCGATCTTCTCATTCGGCAGAACACCGAATCGCACGGTGCGCCCCTTAGAGCCCCTTCCGCTGTCTGTTTCTTACATGCTCCATGTCCATGCGTCTTTGCGTGGCCACACCAATGGGTGTTCAATGCCTCACCTCTAAATACTAAAGTATTATTTAGCTCCTAATCAGTGAACGGAGGGAAGCATGCAGGGCACGTATGAGTTCGAGCTGTTCGAGCAGGATGGCTGGTTCGTGGCATCCTCCTTCGACCTCGGTATAAGCACGCAGGGAGAGTCGTTCGCGGAATGCTGCGAGATGGTGGCTGACCTGCTCAGGGCCTACTTCGAGGATGCAGAGATGCACCAGAGGGAGCTGCCTCCCGCCACCTTTGGCAACGAGGCGCGGCACGGGGGCAGAGTCGCCGTGTTCTCGGTGGTGGCAGGGAAGGAGACCGTCGAGAAGGTCAGCAAGGCGGAGGCGGCGAGGATGTTGCACGTGACACCTGGCCGCGTATCTCAGCTGGTGTCCGAGCACCATCTGGAGACCCTACGGGTCGACGGCAGGGAGTGGGTCACCCGCTCGAGCGTGTACGCGCGCCTGGCCGAGGCTCCCGGACCCGGCCGCCCGAAGGCAGGGCGTGCGACGAGCGGGGGGAGGCATGGGTCCGCTTCGGTCGGAGGATGCTGACGGCAACGGCGAAGAGGCCGTGCAACCCGGCGTGCTGATGGCCTGACCCCGCGTCCGGCACCTGCGCCGGGCCACGCCAGGCGTGTCCCTCTCCCCGTTTGCGTGAAGACGGGCAACGTCAGCTCACACGGCCTGCTGCCTTTGCTAGAATCCATAAATTGCATGCGACATGCGCGGGCGTGGCGGAACTGGTAGACGCGCTGGATTTAGGTTCCAGTGGGAGAAATCTCGTGAAGGTTCGAGTCCTTTCGCCCGCACCACGTCGCAGACGCAGAGGAACTGTGCGAGGCGGGCCCTCCCGCCAAGCAGGAGAACAACACTGGAGGAACGTTGAACATCACCGTCACCGCCGAGAGGCCCCAGAACGACCAGGTAGTCGCCACGCTCACCGTGCCCGCTGCCGACGTCGACAAGGCAATCGCCCAGACCTACAGGGACATCGCCCAGAAGTACGCCTTCCAGGGCTTCCGCCGCGGTCGCGCGCCCCGTCCCGTCATCGACAGCATGGTGGGCCGCAGCTCCGTCCTGGCCCAGGCCACCGAGGACGTCATGAACGAGGCCCAGCCCCTGATGTTCGAGGAGCTCGACATCGTCCCCGTCGACCGTCCCAACTACGGCGACGACCCCGTCACCGTGGTCGAGCACGAGGACCTCACCGTGACCTGCACCGTCAGCGTCCCTCCCACCTGCGAGCTCGACTCCTATGACGCCCCCGCCATCAACATGCCTCCCCAGGAGGCCACGGAGGCCGAGATCGACATGCAGGTCGAGCAGCTCCTCAGCTACCACGTGAGCTACGAGGACGAGACCGAGGAGCGCACCGTCGTCGCCGGCGACGTAATCGTGGCCGACGTCCAGAACAAGGAGGGCGCGCCCGAGCTCGCCGGCACCGACCGCCAGCTGGGCCTCTCCAACGCCTACCTGCCCACCGAGTTCGTCGACGGCATCGTTGGCATGACCAAGGGCGAGACCAAGGACATCGAGTGGACCCGCGCCCACGACGACCACGAGCACCATGTCGCCGTGACCGTGACCCTCAAGGGCATCAAGAAGTCCGTCACCCCCGAGCTCGACGACGAGTTCGCCAAGAAGAGCTTCGGCTTCGACACCGTGGCCGAGCTGCGCGACGCCGTGAAGGAAGAGATCGAGGGCGACAAGAAGAACAGCCTCCCCGGTCTCAAGGAGGACCGCGTCGTCGAGGAGATCGGCAAGCACCTCACCCTCGACGAGATCCCCGAGGCCTACCAGAACCAGGTCTTCTCCGAGCTGGCAAACGAGGTCCTGGGCCAGCTGCAGCGCCAGGGCATGTCGCTCGACATGTACCTCGCCGCGCGCCAGATCAAGAGCGAGGACTTCCTCGCCGACCTGCACGAGCAGGCAGCCGAGCGCGCCCGCCAGTCGCTCGCGCTCGACGCCCTGGCCGCCAAGCTCGAGCTCAAGGCCACCGAGGAGGACGTGCGCGCCGAGTTCGAGCGCGCCGGCGTGGACGACGTCGACGCCTCCGTCGCCGAGTTCACCAAGAGCGGCCAGATGCCCGCCATCCGCGAGTCCATCCGCCGCACCAAGGCCGTGAGGTGGCTGAGCGAGAACGCCACCGTCACCGAGGTCGACGAGATCGCCGAGGCCCGCGCCAAGAAGGACGAGGAGTCCGGCGAGTAGCAGCCGCCGCGGCGGGGGAGGGCAGGCTCGGAGTTGCCCCACGCCCCCTCCGCATTCGCGCGACCCACGACTAGTAGATGCGCTCCGGGGGTACCAACTCTCGGAGCGCATTCCTCTAGGTTAGGAGAGACATGATCAACCCCACCAACATCCCCCTCATCCCGTACGTGGTCGAGCAGACCCCGCGCGGCGAGCGCAGCTACGATATCTACTCGCGCCTGCTCAACGACCGCATCGTCTTCCTGGGCGAGGAGGTCACGCGCGACAGCGCCAACCTCGTGATCGCCCAGCTCCTCCACCTCGAGAGCCAGGACCCCGACAAGGACATCTCGCTCTACATCGACTCGCCCGGAGGCGACGTGTACGCTGGCCTGGGCATCCTCGACACCATGAACTTCATCAAGCCCGACGTGTCCACCATCTGCGTGGGCATGGCCGCCTCCATGGGCGCCGTGCTCCTCTCGGCCGGCGCCAAGGGCAAGCGCATGGCGCTGCCCAACTCCATGGTGCTCATCCACCAGCCCAGCTCGGGCGCCCAGGGCCAGCAGACGGACATTCAGATCGCGGCGGACGAGACCCGCTGGATCCGCAACCGCCTGAACGAGATCCTGTCCCAGAACACGGGCCAGCCCATCGAGAAGATCAACGCCGACACCGAGCGCGACAACTACATGCGCGCCGAGGAGGCACGCGAGTACGGCCTGGTGGACAAGGTCATCGCATCGCGCATGGAGCAGGCGGAGTAGCAAGCGGGCGCGACGCGCCCTTCGAGGAGAGGCCAGATGGCGATAGACAACAACCCACCCGAGATGCGCTGCTCGTTCTGCGGCAAGACCCGCAGCCAGGTGCGCAAGCTCGTCCAGGGGCCCAACGGGGTCTTCATCTGCGACGAGTGCGTCAGCGAGTGCGCCGACATCATGGCAGAGAACGACGAGGACTTCGTGCCCGAGGGCGACTTCGACCAGTTCGACCTCGCCCAGGGCCCCATACAGAATCTTCCGACCCCGCACGACATCTACGACGAGCTGTCGCAGTACGTGATGGGCCAGGAGGAGGCCAAGCGCGCGATGAGCGTGGCCGTCTACAACCACTACCGCCGCATCGTGTCCGGCGACGACGTGACGAGCGAGGACGAGGAGCGAGTGGAGCTCGCCAAGAGCAACATCCTGCTGTTGGGTCCCACCGGCACGGGCAAGACCCTGCTGGCGCAGACCCTGGCGCGCTTCCTCGAGGTGCCCTTCGCCATCGCCGACGCCACGACCCTCACCGAGGCCGGCTACGTGGGCGAGGACGTGGAGAACATCCTGCTCAAGCTCATCGCCGCCGCCGACGGCGACGTGGAGAGGGCCCAGCTGGGCATCGTCTACATCGACGAGATCGACAAGATCGCCCGCAAGGCCGAGAACCTCTCCATCACCCGAGACGTCTCCGGCGAGGGCGTGCAGCAGGCGCTGCTCAAGATCCTGGAGGGCACCATCGCCAGCGTGCCCCCGCAGGGAGGGCGCAAGCACCCCCAGCAGGAGCTCATCCACATCGACACCAGGAACATCCTCTTCATCTGCGGCGGCGCCTTCGTGGGCCTGGACAAGATCGTGGCCGACCGCATAGGCAAGAAGGGCATCGGGTTCAACGCCGAGCTCTCCCGGAAGACGGAGGAGAACCAGGACGAGCTCATGGCCGCGGTCATGCCCCAGGACCTGCACAAGTTTGGCATGATCCCGGAGTTCGTCGGCCGTATCCCCGTGATCACCTCAACCCACGAGCTCACCGAGGACGACCTGGTGCGCATCCTCACCGAGCCGCGCAACGCCATCGTGAAGCAGTACCGCCGCATGTTCCAGATCGAGGGCGTCGAGCTCGAGTTCGAGGACGCGGCCCTGCGCGAGATGGCACGGCAGGCCATAGAGCGCGGCACCGGCGCGCGCGGCCTGCGCGCGATTTGCGAGTCCACGCTGCAGCAGACGATGTTCGACCTGCCGAGCGACCTGGACATCACCAAGGTCGTCGTGACGCCCGAGTCGGTGGGCGGCGGCACGTTGCCTCGCGTCGTGCGCGAGGACGCAGGCAAGCACCGCGCGGTGTAGGACACGTGGTCCGCTCGCGCGCAAACCAGCCGTGGTCTGCGCGCGAGCTTGCGTTTTAGCAGGTATTTCTTGAGAGGCGCGCAAACCGGCTGTGGTCTGTGCGCCTCTCTCCCTTTTTGCGCCGCCGCGCGCCTAGCACGGGCTCGGCTGCCGTGCGTTCGCGCCGCCGCGCGCCTAGCTCAGTCCCAGCAGCTCCGTCGCGTTGGCGGCGCAGGCCTCGCGTACGTCTCGCCCGCGTATTCCCTCGAGTTGGTCCAGCGTCCGCTCGAGCGAAGCGGCTATATTGGCGGCCGAGAAGGACTTGCCCTCCGTGGGTGGGAGGTCCGTCTCGGTGAGGAGCCTGCCCTCGGGCAGCTGTCGGGCGTACTCGCGGCCGCGCCTGGTGGCGAGCATCATCTCGTTGACCGAGAACCAGCAGCCCGCCTTCACGGCGCGGTGCAGCTCGTCGCTGGTGCCGCTGAACCAGTGGAAGACGCAGGCGCAGCGCTCGAGGGCGCGCGTGCGCTCCAGGACGTCGAGCACCGTGCCGACGCACCTCACGGAGTGGATCGAGAGTACGCGCGGCCTGCCGTCCGGACCGGGCCCCGATGCGGCTGCGGCGCAGACGCGCTCGAGGGACGCGAGCTGGCGTGCCTCGCTTCCCAGGTCGACGTGGGCAGGCGAGAGGTCCATGCCTATCTCGCCCACGAAGCCCTCCCGGCTGGCGAGCCGTGCCGCCAGCGCGACGTCGGCGTCCGTCATGCGGCCGTCCGCCACCCACCAGGGATGCGCCCCCACGGCGAGACGGACGTTGGGGGCGTCTTTGAGCTCCTCGCGCGCCCGCAGGTAGCCCTCCGGAGTCACGCTGCAGGCGAGTATGGCCAGGCCGAGCCCCTCGGCCTCCGCGGCCACCTCGCGCGCGTTGGACATGAGGTCGAGGTGGCAGTGCATGTCTGCCAGCCGCCAGCCCACGCTAGCGCCAGCCCTGGTGGTCGAGCTCGTTGGAGAGCCCCGCGAGGTCGCAGATCACCCGTCCGGCGATCATCTGGCCCATGATGGGGGGCAGGTAGCTCATGGTCCCCAGTATGGAGTGGCTGCGGTCTCGCCTGCCGTCGGGGCCGGTGCCACCCTCGATGGGGATGGGCGGCTCGTCGGAATAGAGGACCCTGAGGCCGCGTATGCCGCGCTTGCGGCACTCCTTGCGCATCACGCGCGCTATGGGGTCCACGTCCGTCCTCTCTATGGTCGAGAAGCGCAGACGGCAGGGGTTGAGCTTGTTTGCCCCTCCCATGCTGGAGAGGAGGGGGATGCCCTCGTCCTGACACCAGCGGGCGATGGCCAGCTTCTGAGACACGGTGTCGATGGCGTCCACGACGTAGTCGGGGCGGGGGAGGGCGGCGAGCGCGTCGGTCAGGCCGTCCTTGCCCAGGAAGGCGTGGAGGGCCGTGACCTGGCAGTCGGGGTTGATGTCGCGCACGAGGTGCTCCATGACCTCGCTCTTGGGCTGGCCCAGCGTGTGCTGCCATGCCACGGCCTGCCGGTTGAGGTTGCTGGGGGCCACCACGTCGCGGTCCACCAGCACGAGGGAGCCCATGCCGCCTCGTGCGAGCGCCTCCGCGCAGTTGGAGCCCACGCCACCCAGCCCCAGCACCATGACGCGGCTCGCCTGCACGCGCGCCAGGGCCGCGTCGCCCATGACCAGCCTCAGGCGGTCGCTTGCGGTTTCGACCTCGGGCGCGACGCCGCTCTCGCTTTGCCGGGGCATGGGTGGGGCTCCCTTCTGCATGGCACGGGCTCCCTTCGCCTTGGGCCTCGTGTTTGCGTACCAGCCGATTGTAGGTGCCAGACGGAGCGCGTGGGCGCCAAAGGGACAGGCCAGAGCCCAAAGGTGAGCATTTTGGGCGATAAAAAAACTGGCAATGTTCCGCAAAGTCAAGAAGATATAGGCGGACGGCATCTTGACCAAGAATTTAATCTGATTCGTCTGCACTGTCTACGTCTGTATATGCATTGTTGTTCAAACAAGTTAGCGTTCGACGAACGGCAGCTCGTCAAAGGAAAACCACAAAACAATATAATTTTGTTCTGTGCGATGTACGTGCGGGTGGCTTCGGCAAGTTGACCTGAGACGAGTCGCGTCGCACGGGACCTGTAGGCAAGGAAGTACAAGAAAGGCGAAGGAGGTAAGCGATGGTAGGCATCATTTTGGCAAGCCACGGCGGGCTCTGCACGGGCATCAAGGAGTCGGGACAGATGATCTTTGGTCCCCAGGAGAGCGTCGAGGCGGTCGCCCTGACCCCCGACATGGGGCCGGACGACTATCACGCCAAGCTGCTCGAAGCGGTCGCTAAGCTCGAAGACCAGGACCACGTCCTGTTCCTGGTCGACCTCTGGGGAGGCACTCCCTTCAACCAGACCTCGCGTCTGCTTGAGGAGGAGGGCAAGGAGGATTGGGTCGCGGTGACCGGCCTCAGCCTGCCCATGCTCGTCTCGGCGTATGGCTCCCGCATGGCGGCCGAGACCGCAGCCGACGTGGCCAAGGAGATCTATCCCGAGGCCAAGGGCGGCGTCAAGGTCAAGCCCGAGTCCCTGCAGCCCGCGGAGGCCGTCGCGGCCGCGCCGACTCCCGCAGCCGCCCCCATGGGCGCCATCCCCGAGGGGACGGTCCTGGGCGACGGCCACATCAAGTTCGTGCTCGTGCGCGTCGACACCCGCCTGCTCCACGGCCAGGTCGCCACGACCTGGACCAAGATGACCGGTCCCGACCGCATCATCGTGGTATCCGACGACGTCTCGAAGGACCAGCTCCGCAAGACGATGATCGTCCAGGCGGCGCCTCCGGGAGTCAAGGTGCACGTCGTTCCCGTCCAGAAGATCATCGACGTCGCCAAGGACCCGCGCTTCGGCGCCACCAAGGCGATGCTCCTCTTCGAGACCCCGCAGGACCTGCTCCGCGCGGTCGAGGGCGGCGTCGACATCAAGAAGGTCAACCTCGGCTCCATGGCCCACTCGGTGGGCAAGGTCGTCGTGACCAACGCCATCGCCATGGGCGAGGACGACGTCGAGACGCTCGAGAAGCTCGCCGGCCACGGCATCGAGTTCGACGTGCGCAAGGTGCCCGCCGACTCCGCCGAGCCCTTTGACGCCATCATGAAGAAGGCAAAGTCCGAGCTTGCCGCCCAGACCAAGTAAGAAGGAGGGAATATGTCGCCAATCACGATCCTGCTCGTCGTCATCGTCGCGTTCTTCGCGGGCATGGAAGGCATCCTCGACCAGTGGCAGTTCCACCAGCCGCTCGTCGCCTGCACCCTTATCGGAATCGTCACGGGATATCCCACCGAGGGCATCCTCCTGGGCGGCTCGCTCCAGATGATCGCCCTTGGCTGGGCCAACATCGGCGCCGCCGTCGCGCCTGACGCGGCCCTGGCCTCCGTCGCCTCCGCCATCATCATGGTGCTCGCCCTCTCGGGCGGCAGCGCCGACTCCACCACGGCCGTCAACGCCTCCATCGCGCTGGCCATCCCCCTGTCGGTCGCCGGCCTCTTCCTCACGATGATCGCCCGCACGCTGGCCACCGGCATGGTCCACGCCATGGACCAGGCCGCCGAGCGCGCCGACTTCGGCGCCATCGAGCGCTGGCAGTTCGCCGGCATCATCATGCAGGGCCTGCGCATCGCCATCCCGGCGGCCGCGCTCTGCGTCATCCCCGCCGAGGCCGTGACCAACGCCCTCAACGCCATGCCCGCATGGCTGTCCGGCGGCATGGCCGTCGGCGGCGGCATGGTCGCCGCCGTGGGCTACGCCATGGTCATCAACATGATGGCCACCAAGGAGGTCTGGCCCTTCTTCGCCCTGGGCTTCGTCCTCGCCGCCATCAGCCAGCTCACGCTCATCGCCCTCGGCGCCATCGGCGTCTCCCTCGCCCTGATCTACCTCGGCCTCAAGGAGCTTGCCACCCAGGGTGGCGGTGCCGGCGGCTCGGGCGACCCTCTCGGCGACATCCTGAACAACTACTAGGCCCCAAGGGAGTGTGAAGACAAATGGCAGAAGAGAAGATCACGCTCAGCGCCAAAGACCGCAAGGCGGTCGCGTGGCGCCACCAGTTCCTCCAGGGCTCCTGGAACTACGAGCGCATGCAGAACGGCGGATGGTGCTACTCCATCATCCCGGCCATCAAGGCCCTGTATCCCAACAAGGATGACCAGGTCGCAGCCCTCAAGCGCCACCTGGAGTTCTATAACACCCACCCGTACGTCTCCTCCCCGGTCATGGGCGTCACCCTGGCGCTCGAGGAGGGCCGCGCCAACGGCGACCCCATCGACGACGCCACCGTCCAGGGCGTCAAGGTCGGCATGATGGGACCGCTGGCCGGCGTCGGCGACCCCGTGTTCTGGTTCACCGTGCGCCCCATCCTGGGTGCCCTCGGTGCCTCCCTGGCGCTCTCGGGCAACATCCTGGGACCCATCCTGTTCTTCGTCCTCTGGAACGTCATCCGCCTCGCGTTCGAGTACTACACGCAGGAGTTCGGCTACAAGGCCGGTGCCTCCATCGCGCAGGACCTCTCGGGTGGCATGCTGGGCAAGATCACCGAGGGCGCTTCCATCCTCGGCATGTTCATCATCGGCTCGCTGGTCGAGCGCTGGGTGTCCATCTCGTTCACCCCGATCGTCTCGAAGATCCCGCAGCAGGCCGGCGCCTACATCGACTGGGCCAACCTGCCCGCCGGCGCCGAGGGCGTCAAGACCGCCCTCCTGCAGTACAGCGCCCTGGGCGTCAACGGCCTTGACGCGACCAAGGTGACCACCCTCCAGCAGAACCTCGACCAGCTCATCCCCGGCCTCGCCGCTGTGCTGCTGACCCTGCTCTGCTGCAAGCTGCTGAAGAAGAACGTCTCGCCCATCGCGATCATCCTCGCGCTGTTCGCCTTCGGCATCGTCGGCCGCGTCTGCGGCTTCATGTAGGAAGCACGCCCGCGACGGCGGGCGTGACGCTCGACGCGAGGGGCCGCGCCTAGTAGGCTGTGGGAGGCAGGGAGCCTTCCCAGCCGAGGGGCGGGCCCCTCTCGCTTGGCACCGGAACGCATCGGGACGCCCATCGCAGCGGGCGTCTTGTTGGCACTGGAACGCATGGTTTGGCGGACGCCCCGGGTGCCGCCACGAATAGACCCCGACCGATCGGAGCCCGAAGATGGCGCAATCGCAGAACAGCAGCGTGGACCTCGCCGTGCGCGCGACCTCCTACCATGGGCTCGCCACCTACGGGAACCTCATGGTGGGCAACAAGGCGATCGAGTTCTACAACGAAAAGAACGCCGAGGACTACGTCCAGATTCCCTGGGGCGAGGTGGACCACGTCGCCGCGTCCGTGATGCTGGGTGGCAGGTTGATCTCGCGCTTCGCGGTGTTCACGAAGACGAACGGCAGCTTCTCGTTCTCCACGAGGGACAACAAGGCAACGCTGCGCGCGATGCGGCCGTACGTGGGGGAGGACCGTCTCGTGAGGTCACCGAGCTTCCTGGACGTGGTCGGGCTAGGCGTGCGGCGCCTGTTCAGGGACGTCACCGGGAAGTAGCGCCGTCGCGCGTCGCGTGGGCGTACGGGCGGGCGGCTGCGCCTCTCGCCTTCGTCGTCCACGCGCCTGTGCACGCGCAGCCTCACCGTGCACGCTCCAACGCACGCTCAGTCTCATCGAGCACGCGTCAACGCACGCTCATTTCATCCTTCACGCTCCAACGCACACGCGCCTCGGCGTTTGCCCAGTTGCCGCCTTGGGAGCTTGTGCGCTCGCGCGTGGAGGATTCACGCGTCGTGCGTTCGCGCGTGGAGAACGCTCGCGGCGTGCACGACGGCGTGCGCGGTGGTGCGGGACGTGCTCGGCTACGTGCATGATGGCGCCGCAGCGTGCGCGGCTACGTGCATGGTGGTGCTGCGGTGTGCGTGACGGCATGCCGGGCGAGTGGCGCGTGCGCCAGGCTGCGCCGCGACGGCGCCCCAACTGTCGCGATGCCAACTGTTGGCTGTGTGAAGCCCCAGGCAGGAGCATCTGCCGACAGCCTGCCCTGCGCTATACTGCCTGCGCATATGACTAAGAGCCCGCGCCTCGCGCTTGCGGGCGCAGGCGAGAAGGAGAGACACGTGGCAACCATCAGCACCGCAGACTTCAAGAACGGCATGGGCCTCAAGATCAACGGCAAGTACTACACCCTCGTCGAGTTCCAGCACGTCAAGCCCGGCAAGGGAGGCGCCTTCGTCCGCTACACCATCAAGGACCTCAAGAGCGGCAAGACCATCAACAACCAGACGGTCAACGCCGGCACCAAGTTCGAGAGCGTCCAGCTCATCACCCGCGAGATGCAGTACCTCTACAACGACGGCGTCGCCTACGTCTTCATGGACAACGAGTCGTACGAGCAGATCCCCGTCGACCCCTCCTACATCGGCGACAACGCCCAGTGGCTCAAGGAGAACGACACCTGCCAGCTCCTCTACGCCGACACCGAGCTCCTGGGCGTGAACCCGCCCATGTTCATCGAGGTCGAGATCACCGAGACCGACCCCGGCTTCAAGGGCGACACCGTCCAGGGCGGCACCAAGCCCGCCACCATCGAGACCGGCGCAACCATCCAGGTCCCCATGTACCTGAACCAGGGCGAGGTCATCAAGGTCGACACCCGCGACGGCAAGTTCGTCTCGCGCGTCTAGCGCCCCCAGGCATGCCCCCTTCGGGACCCGCGTGCGAGCGGCACGTGGGTCCCGCGCTTTAGGGCCGGGACCGCGCGTTGGCTTCCATGTCCGGCATGCCCGTGTCCGACCGGGCACCCGTCCTGCCCGCGCGAACGGCGTGCCGGCGTCGTGTCCCCGCGGCGGCTTCGTGGGCGACGGCACCCGGCCATGCCCAACGTCTATACTGGTCCCGTGAGCGTCGCAAACGGATTCGACGGAGCGTCCCTCCCGAAAGGACTTCCCATGGCAGACAGCGAACTCTTCATCTCCGGAATCGGCATCTCGCGGAACGTCGTCTCGACCATCGTCACCCTGGCGGCCGAAAAGGTCGAGGGCGTCGTGCGCGTGGGCGGCAACGACATCGCCTCCAGCCTGGTCTCCGTCTTCACCCGCAGCAGCGTTCCCGCGGCGCAGGCCGTCGAGTCCAGCGTCGAGGACGACGAGCTCAGGGTCTCCGTCCACCTGGCCGTCTTCTACGGGTACCCCTTCACCCAGCTCGCCGCCGCCGTTCGCGAGGCCGTCGCCGCCGCCATTACCGAGCAGGTCGGCGTCCAGGTCGCGGCGGTCGACGTCTGCATCGACAGCCTCGTATTTCCCAAGGAGTAGCGTTGTCCAACATGCACTTCGGTCCGCGCACCACTGCGCGCAGCCAGGCCCTGCAGCTTCTGTTCCAGGCCGAGGCCACTGGCCGCACGGTCTATGAGGTCCTCGAGGGCGACTACTCGCTCTCGGACGGCCCCCTCGACCCCTTTGGCGAGCGCCTCGCGCGCGGGGCGGACGACATGCGCTCCGATCTCGACGCCGTCATCGACGCGACCTCCTCCAACTGGAGGCTCTCGCGCATGCCCGCCGTCGACCGCAACCTCCTGCGCATCGCCCTGTATGAGATGCTCGAGGTCGACGAGGTTGCGACCGCCGTGGCAATCGACGAGTCCGTCGAACTGGCGAAGGCCTACGGTACCGACGAGTCCTCGCGCTTCGTGAACGGCCTTCTCGGCCGCGTCGCCTCTCGCATGGAGGCGGGTCGCGACGTGGTCGCGGACGCCCATGAGGAACTCTCCCGCCGCGCGGAGGAGGAACGCCGGCATGCCGAGGCGGCAGACGCCGAGCTCGTGGAGGCTGGAGAGGCGGAGGACGAGGGTGGCCTCGACCGGGCCGACTCCGGCGAGGCCGATGCCCGGCCAGGCGAGAACGGCGTCGACTCCGAGGCTGCGGCTGAGCCCCAGCCGGAGGCTCCTGCGGAGTCCGAGGTCCCCGAACCCCAGACCGTCGAGGCAGAGTAGGCCATGGCGAAGCCGGACACCTCCGCGTACGAGTCCTTCGAGGACATCAGCGGACGCCTCGACCAGATCATAGACCTGGTCCGTGACAAGGAGACCTCCCTCGAGCGCTCGCTCGACCTCTTCGACGAGGCCATAGCCCTGGGCTCCAAGGCGGTGGACCTGGTCGACGCGACGGACTTCTCCGCGCGCGAGCAGGTCCAGCTTGCCGATTCCCACGCGCCCCAGGCGGCGGGTGACGGGCAGGCAGAGCCGACCACCAGCGGGGACTAGCATGGGCCGGGGCCGTCGCCGCCTTGACCAGCTCCTGGTGGAGAGGGGCCTCTTCTCCAACGCGCAGGACGCCCTGCGCTCCATCCTCGCGGGCGACGTCAGCACCAGCGACCGGAGGCTCGACCATGCCGGCGAGCTCCTCGCGCCCGACGCGCCCCTCCACGTGAGGGGTCACATCGCCTACGTGGGCCGCGGCGGCCTCAAGCTCGAGCGCGGCCTCGACGCCTTCGGGGTCGACCCAACCGGACTCGCCTGCCTGGACGTGGGCTGCTCGACCGGTGGCTTCACCGACTGCCTGCTCAAGCGCGGCGCCGCGAGCGTGCTCTCCGTGGACGTGGGCTACGCGCAGTTCGACTGGACGCTGCGCCAGGACCCCCGCGTCACCCTCCTCGAGCGCACCAACATCGTGGACGTCCCCTCGCCCGAGCGCGCGGGGCGTGTCGACCTCGCGGTCTGTGACGTCTCGTTCACCTCAGTCACGACCGTGCTGCCCGCCGTGTGCGAGCTCCTCTCGCCCGAGGGCTCCTTCCTCACGCTGGTCAAGCCACAGTTCGAGGCCGCGCGCTCCCAGGTGGGGGAGGGCGGCGTCGTGGGCGACCCCGGGGTATGGCTTTGGGCGCTTGCCAAGGTCGCCTCCGCCTTCGAGGAGAGGGGCCTCGCCCCTCGTGGCTGCTGCGCGAGCCCCATCGCCGGACACAAGGGCAACAGGGAGTTCCTGCTGCTGGGCACGCGCGGCACGTCGCCTGCGGAGCTGGACCTCGCCGGCGTCGTTGCCGAGACGGCGCGCGCCGCCGGCGTCGCGTGGGACGCGCCGGGCACGCGGCACGCCGACCGCGCGCCCGGTCCCGGCGCGACTGGATAGGCGCTCCGGCTCCGTGCTACACTCTTGCAAAGACCGAACACGCGTTCCAAATGAGGGGTGTCAAGGATGAAGGTGCTGCTCGTTCCCAACTACTCCCGTCCCGAGGCCGTGGAGGGCGCCAGCCGCCTTGCGGCGTGGCTCGAGGGGGAGGGCGTCGAGCTGCAGTGGGCCCACGACAAGAAGCTCTTCCCCGGTCGCGTGGTGAGCACCGAGGGCGTGGACCTGGTCGTCTCGCTCGGAGGCGACGGAACGCTGCTGAGGGCGGCACGCATCGTGGGCTACCAGGAGATACCCCTCCTCGGTCTCTCGTACGGGCACCTGGGCTTCCTCACGGCGGGCGGCCCATCCAACATGATCGAGACGGTGGCGAACGCCCTCGCGGGCGAGCTCCACGCGTCCCATCGCGCGACCCTGGACATCGAGGTCGAGTTCGAGCTGCCGGACGGCAGCATAGAGTCGAAGCGCTCCTTCGCGCTCAACGACCTCTCGCTCACGCATGGCGTGAGGGGGGACATGATCGAGTTCGACGTGGCGGTCTCGGGGCACCACATCGAGCGCCTGAGGGGGGACGGCTTCGTGGTGGCGACGGCCACCGGGTCCACGGGCTACGCCCTCGCGGCGGGCGGGCCCATCGTCACGCCGGAGTTCTCGGGCATGGTCTGCGTGCCCGTGGCGCCGCACTCCATCAGGGCCCGCGCCTTCCTCACGGCGCCCTCCGACGTCGTGGAGATCGCGATCAGCCCCGAGCGCCATGCCGAGTGCCTCTTCTTCTCCGACGGACAGCCCATGGACTGCGGCCCGCGCGGCGTGCGCGCCACCGTGAGGCGCGGCCCGGGCGACATCATCCTCCTGGACCGCAGCTCGAAGAGCTTCTACCAGTCGGTCTCGCGCGTGTTCTACGGGGAGAACCGCTGATGATCGACCAGCTCCACGTGCAGGACGTGGCGCTCATCCACGACGCCACCATCGAGCCCGCGGCGGGCCTCACCGTCCTCACGGGCGAGACGGGCACGGGCAAGTCCGCGCTGCTCTCGTCCATCAAGCTGCTCATGGGCGAGCGGGCGGACGCCGGCGCCGTGCGCGAGGGGAGCGACTGCCTGGTCGTCGAAGGCAGGCTCTTCCTCACGGGCGGCGATGGGGACGGCGTCGTGGTGAGGCGCCAGGTCGAGTCGAGCGGCCGCGGCAGGGTGCAGCTGGACGGCCGCATGGCCTCGGTGCGAGAGCTCGCCGAGGGGGTGGGCTCGAGCATCGACCTCTGCGGGCAGCACGAGCACCAGAGGCTCCTCCAGGTGGCAAGCCACGTCGACCTCCTGGACGGCTGGGCGGGGGAGGGCGTGACGAGCGCGCGGGAGTCCTACGCGCAGGCTCTCAGGGACGCCCGCGCCGCGAAGGCGGAGCTCGAGCGCGTGGTCGAGATGAGCCGCTCCGCGGAGGAGCGCGTGGACGAGGCCTCCTTCGTCCTCAGGCGCATAGACGAGGTGGGGCCCGCGGAGGGGGAGCTCGAGGAGCTCGAGCAGCAGCTCCCCATGGCGGAGCACTCGGAGTCCCTGCTCAGGGCGGCCGGAGGGGCGCACGAGTCCATCCTGGGGGACGAGGGCGTCTCTGACGCGCTCGCCTCCGCGGTGTCCGAGCTCAGGGACGCGGCGGCCTACGACGAGCGGCTCGAGGGCTTTGCCTCCCGGCTCGAGTCCAGCCTCATCGACGTGGAGGACGTGGCCTCGGAGCTCAGGCGCTACCGCGACTCCCTCGACTTCGACCAGGACTCGCTCGAGCGCATGCAGGCGCGGATGTCCCAGCTCCAGGGGCTCCTGCGCAGCTACGGCCCGCGCATGGAGGACGTCCTCGAGCGGCGCCGCAAGGCCGCGGAGCTCGTGGACGCGGCCCGCGACGGCAGCGGGCTCGTCGCCCGCGCGCAGGAGGCGCTCGACGCCGCCGAGGCGGAGCTCGCGCGGCGCGCCGATGCCCTCGACGGGCTGCGCGCCGCCGCGGCGCCCGAGCTCTCCCGCGCCGTCTGCGAGCAGATGGCCTACCTCGAGATGGGGACGGCGCGGCTCGAGGTGGCCCTGAGGAGGCTGCCGCGCGCCCAGTGGACCTCCGCGGGGGCCAGCTCGGTCGAGCTCATGTACCGCCCCGCCGAGGGACTGGCGGCGCGCCCCCTCAAAAGGATCGCCTCCGGCGGCGAGGTCAGCCGCGTCATGCTCGCCTGCAAGGTGGTCCTGGGCGAGGCGGACGGCACGGAGACGCTCGTCTTCGACGAGGTGGACGCGGGCGTGGGCGGAAGCACCGCCGTCGCCCTGGCGCAGGTCCTCGCCCGTCTCGCCCGCAGCCACCAGGTCATCGTCGTGACCCACCTGGCGCAGGTGGCGGTCATGGCGGAGCGCCACTACCTGGTGTCGAAGAGCGAGGGCGCGCTCCCGCAGACCACGATCCGCCCCATCGAGGGGGAGGAGCGCGTCGTCGAGGTCGCCCGCATGCTCTCGGGCGACGCGAGCGAGGCGTCCCTCGCCCACGCCCGGCAGATGCTCGAGGCCGCGGCCGCGGGACGGGCCCGTTAGCCGCAGCCCCTCTCGCCTGCGTTCGCGCTTTGTGAAAAATCCTCCATAGGCCCGACGGGCGTACCACCCGTCGTACAATCGAGTCCCGTGGATAAGTCACATCGACTCGTTGCGGGAGGCCCAATCTTATGACCAAGCACATATTCGTCACCGGTGGCGTCGTCTCTTCCCTGGGGAAGGGCATCTGCGCCGCCTCTCTGGGAAGGCTCCTCAAGGCCAGGGGCTACAAGGTCATGATGCAGAAGGCCGACCCCTACCTCAACGTCGACCCGGGCACCATGAGCCCCTTCCAGCACGGCGAGGTCTTCGTCACCGAGGACGGCAAGGAGACCGACCTCGACCTGGGCCACTACGAGCGCTTCATCGACGAGAACCTCACCCGCGAGTCCAACTTCACCACCGGCGCCATCTACCAGTCGCTCATCTCGCGCGAGAGGGCCGGGGACTTCCTGGGCGGCACCGTGCAGGTCGTCCCCCACGTCACCAACGCCATCAAGGAGCGCTTCCTGCGCGTCGAGGAGCAGACCTCTGCCGACGTGGTGATCACCGAGCTCGGCGGCACCATCGGCGACATCGAGGGCCAGCCCTTCGTCGAGGCCATCAGGGAGTTCCGCAAGGAGAAGGGCGTGGGCAACTGCGTCGTGATCCACGTGAGCCTGGTGCCCTACATCGCCGCGGCCCACGAGGTCAAGACCAAGCCCACGCAGCACTCCGTGAAGGAGCTGCGCTCCATGGGCATCCAGCCCGACTTCATCGTCTGCCGCTCCGACCACGAGGTCGACGCCTCCATCCGCGCCAAGATCGCGAGCTTCTGCGACGTCGCCGAGGACTGCGTCTTCGAGAACTCCGACTGCCCCTCGATCTACGACGTGCCGGCGCACCTCGCCGAGCAGGACTTCGACCTCAAGGTGCTCGAGCGCCTGGGCCTCGAGCCCCGCGAGCGCGACCTGGCCGACTGGGGCCGCTTCACCGACGCCATGCACGAGGCCAACCGCCGCGAGGACGTCGTCACCGTCAAGGTCGTGGGCAAATACACCCAGCTGCCCGACGCCTACCTCTCCATCATCGAGGCCCTTCACCACTCGGGCGTCTTCTATGGGCGTCACGTGCGGATCGACCTGGTGGACGGCGAGGAGCTCGACGAGTCCAACGCGGACGAGGTCCTGGGCGGCGCCGACGGCATCCTGGTCCCCGGCGGCTTCGGCCTGCGCGGCATAGAGGGCAAGATCCTCTCGGCCCACCGCGCCCGCACGCAGCTCGTCCCCTACCTGGGCGTGTGCCTGGGCCTACAGGTGGCGGTCTGCGAGTTCGCGCGCAGCGTCTGCGGCATGCCTGGGGCGACCTCGACCGAGTTCGTCCCCGACGCCGAGTATCCCGTGATCGACCTCATGCCCGACCAGGAGGACGTGACCGAGAAGGGCGGCACCATGCGTCTGGGTGCCTATCCCTGCAAGCTGGGCGAGGGGAGCCTCGCCCGCGAGGCCTACGGGGAGGAGCTCGTCTACGAGCGCCATCGCCACCGCTTCGAGGTCAACAACGCCTATCGCGCCAGGCTCGAGGCGGCCGGCCTTCGCCTGAGCGGGCTCTCGCCCGACGAGCGCCTGGTCGAGATGGTCGAGCTCCCCGAGGACGTGCACCCCTGGTTCGTGGCGACCCAGGCTCACCCCGAGTTCAAGAGCCGCCCGACCAGCCCGGCACCGCTCTTCCGCGAGTTCGTGCGCGCCGCGATCGCCCACCACGAGGGCTGCGGCCGTCTTGCCGTCGAACCCCTGCACGCAGGGGCCAAGGAGGCGTAGTTTGGCCGCGAGCCTCGACAGGGCCTGCCGGGACTACCTTGCCTACCTTGCCATCGAGCGAGGCAGCTCACGCAACACGATCCAGTCCTACGGGCGCGACCTCGACCGCTACCTGGCCTTCCTGGCCAAGCGCGGCGTGGTCGCGCCCGACGACGTGACGAGGGAGGACGCGGAGGCGCACGTGAGGGAGCTCCACGAGATGGGACTCGCCTCCTCCTCGGTGCAGAGGGCGGCCTCGGCCATGAAGGGCTTCCATCGCTTCATGGTGGCCGAGCAGATCTGCGAGAACCACCCCACCGCGGACCTCGCGCTGCCCAGGAAGCCCGAGCGCCTACCGGACGTCATATCGCGCGAGGACGCGGCACGCCTCCTCGACGAGCCCTTCCGCGTGGACCCCAGGCCCAAGGCGCGCCAGACGGGCGAGCCCGACCGCAGCAACGTGGCCGCCTTCCGGCGCGACAAGGCCATCCTGGAGCTGCTCTATGGCTGCGGCCTGCGCGTCTCCGAGCTCTGCGGCCTGGACCTGAGGGACGTGCTCCTGGACGAGGAGCTGCTCAGGGTCATGGGCAAGGGCTCCAAGGAGCGGGTCGTGCCGGTGCTGGGAACGGCGGCGCGGGCCCTCGTCAGCTACCTCGAGGAATGGCGGCCCCTGCTCGCCGTGCACGGCCGGCCGGGACCGGCCGTGTTCCTGAGCCAGAGGGGGAGCCGCATCACGCGCCAGGCGGTGCACGCGCTCGTCGAGCGCTACGGCCGCATGGTGGGGATCGAGGGACTCCACCCCCACACGCTGAGGCACAGCTACGCGACGCACCTGCTCGAGGGGGGCATGGACCTGAGGATGGTCCAGGAGCTCCTGGGGCACGCGTCGGTCTCGACCACCCAGCTCTACACGCACGTCGACCGCACCCACGTGCGCATGGCCTACCTCCAGGCCCATCCGAGGGCCGGCCTGCGGGAGGGGTAGTCGCGCTGGAGCGCCTGGCAGGGGGGTGGCGTCGGGGCATGCGCTGCGCGGTGAGGCAGGTTTGTCGGTGGTTCCCCTCCCCAGAAGTGCCGACAAGCGGGCTGTTCTGGCCATAAGCGTGTCATTGCCGGCCGTTTGTCGGTGGCTTCCTTCTCCAAAAGTGCCGACAAGTGGGCTGTCCTGGACGTGAGCGTGCCATGTCGGCCCGTTTGTCGGTGGTTTCTCTCCCCAGAAGTGCCGACAAGCGAGAGGGTCTGCCTTCTTGCCTGCCTTCCTGCTTGTGCCGCGGCTCCGGCACCGCCCAGCCCCTACGCCGCCCGGCCTCCGTCCGCACTCCACCCCACACCTCGTCCCACCGAGGCCGCAGACTCCTCTCGTCTGAGAAAAACACCCTATCTGACCTGCGAAGATGCATTCTACCAGCAGATTCACAGGTCCTACACAACTTGCCATGCGAACTTGTGCCCAGAACGGGCGTTCCCACGACATGTGGGGCATGACCCAGGCTCCGGGTCCGCTCAGCCCAAAATGTGGTGCCTTCGGTGTACCAAAGTGGGGGGAAGTGTTGCGAAAGGGAGCGGATGACCTATTATTAGTCTCACGTTTTCGAGGGGGGACTCCCTGCGAGCAGAGAGGGGAGGGGGACATGTACCTGACTGGCAGCTACCAGCACAACCTGGATGCCAAGTCTCGTGTCACGCTTCCCGCCCCGTTCCGCAAGCAGTTCGAGGAGCAGGTGTGCCTCGTCCCCGTCGGAGACGCGATCTATGGCTTCACCCCCCAGAGCCACCAGGCGTGGATCGAGAGCTTCTTCCCCGACGGGTTCGACCCGCGCAGCAGGAGGGACGACAAGCTCCGCAGGGCGCTCTCGTCGAAGACCGTCACGGTCGACGTCGACTCCGCAGGACGCGTGGCGCTCGGCAAGATCGGCGCCGGATGCCTCGAGAAGTGCGGCATCGAGCGCGAGGTCGTGATCGTTGGCAACATCGACCACCTCGAGATCTGGGACGCGTCCCGCTTCGGCCAGGAGATGGATGAGCTCGACGAGGACCTCGACGCGCTCATGTTCCGCGACTAGGCGCAGGCGGGGAGGGCGAGCCACTTGACAGGCGAATATCGGCACGTGCCCGTGATGCTCGAGGAGGTCATCCGCGAGCTGGACCCCAAGCCAGGCGAGGTCGTCTGCGACTGCACCCTGGGGGGCGCCGGCCACTCCGTGGAGTTGGCCCGGCTCGTCCAGCCCGACGGCCTCTCGATCGGCATCGACCAGGACGACATGGCCCTCGCCGCGGCCACCGAGCGCTTCGAGCGCGAGGTCCCCGGCGCAGACCGGCGCTTCCTCAAGGGGAACTTCGGCCAGCTCGACGAGCTTTTGGTCGAGGCGGAGGTTCCCGGGATCGACTGCTTCCTCTTCGACATCGGGGTATCGTCACCCCAGCTCGACATCCCAGAGAGGGGCTTCTCGTACCATGAGGACGCCCCGCTAGACATGCGCATGGACCCGGGCAACAACACCCAAACCGCAGCAGAGGTCATAAACAACTACACCGAAGCAGACCTCGCCCGGGTTCTCCGCGTATATGGGGACGAGAGGTTCGCCGCGCGCATCGCGCGGCAGGTCGTCCGCACGAGGGAGAAGGCGCCCATCCTCACCACCCTCCAGCTCGTAGAGGTGGTCAAGGCCGCGATTCCCGCGGCGGGGAGGCGCCACGGGGGACATCCGGCGCGCAAGACCTTCCAGGCCCTGCGCATCGAGGTGAACCACGAGCTGGACGTCCTGGACCAGGGCCTTAGGGCCGCCGTCCGCTGGGCGAATCCGGGTGGCAGGATCTGCGTGATCTCGTACCACTCCCTCGAGGACCGCGTCGTGAAGCACGCCTTCGCGGAGCTCTCGCAGGGGTGCACATGTCCGCCGGAGCTTCCGGTGTGCGTGTGCGGTCACGTGCCGATACTCGAGGTCAGGACCAGGAAGCCCCTCGTGGCGAGCGAGGGGGAGATCGAGCGCAACCCGCGGTCGCGGAGCGCGCTCATGCGCGTGGCGGTCAAGCTCGACGCCTAGCGCCCGAAGGCAACACCGGCCCTAGGGCCGCTTGCATGGCACCACCGTGGCACGACGCAGCAGCACGTAGCACCAACGCAGCAGAATCGCAGCTCAGACGCAGCACAAACGCACGAGCGGGCGGAGGCGGGCCGCAAGGCCCGCCGACTCCGCGTCAGAAAAAGGGGTAGGGCATGAGGTACGCAGGGTCCGAGGCATACAGCCTCGACGCCAACGAGGGGAGGCGCCGCCTCGACGAGCGCGGCCACGCGCCCTTCGAGGTCGTCGAAGGCGGCGGCCTGGACGCCCGCGCGCGTCGCGGCGTCTCGAGCCAGTTCGTCGCGGCCTTCCGCGTCACCCTCTGCCTCATCGCGGCCGTCTTCGTCCTGGGGGGCAGCAGGGTCCTCATCTCCACCGCGACCGTCCGCGTCCTCGAGGCCAACTCGGGCATCTCCCAGAGCATCGAGGAGGCCAAGGTCGCCAACGAGAACCTCCAGATCGTGCGCTCGTCGCTCTGCCGCTCCTCTCGCATAGACCGCATCGCCACCCAGAACTACGGCATGGTCTTCGCCACCAGCACCGACACCATCCAGGTGGACGACCAGGACCAGGACCAGAACCAGGGCCAGGACGCCTCGCAGCAGGAGGGCGAGCCTTCTGCAGATGATGCGCAGCACTCGGACGAGGCGGGGTCGGCTGCCTCGGAGTCCTAGACTCTTCGCCGTGGACAGACGCAACGAACAGAGCCGCCTGGTGCGGATGGGAGCGAGAGGCGCCTCGTACGACGTGGCGTCCCGGCGCGGTAGGAACGACGGCTTCGGGTCCGACGACGGCTTCGAGGGCGTCGCCCGCCCCTTGTTCGTGGTGCTCGCCGCCCTCGTCGCGGTGGTCGTCCTGCGCCTCGTCTGGCTGCAGGTCATACAGGGTCCCAGCCTCGCGGCCTCCGCCGCAGCCCAGCGCACCAACGTGGTGGCGGTGCACGCGCGCCGCGGCACCATCTACGACCGTGACGGCAACGTCCTGGCCATGAGCCAGGCCTGCAAGACCATCTACTGCAACCCCCAGAAGGTCAACGACCCCAATGGGGCGGCCCGCATCCTGGCCGAGAAGCTGGGGGGCAAGGCAAGCAGCTACCTCGCGACGCTCAGGGGCGACTCCAGCTTCTCCTACGTGCGCCGCCAGGTCGACACGGACAAGGCCAAGGAGGTCGAGGACAGCCTCAGGGACGCCAAGGCGAACGGCATCTACTTCCTCGACGACGTCAAGCGCGTCTACCCCTACGGCGCCGTGGGCAGCCAGGTCCTGGGCATCGTGGGCACGGACGGGGACGGCCTCTCGGGCCTGGAGCTCTATTACGACGACGTGCTCAAGGGCACGGACGGCGAGCTCGTCTTCGAGACCGGCTCCAAGGGCACGCCCATAGCCGGCACGTCCGCCCAGGCCTCCACCGCCCAGGACGGCACCGACATCGTCATCTCTCTGGACATCGACGTGCAGGAGGCGGCGGAGAGGACCATCGCCAAGGGCACGGAGGACTTCGACGCGGAATCCGGCTCCGTCATGGTGACGGACCCCAAGACGGGCCAGATCATCGCGGCCTGCTCGACGCCCCTCTACGACGTGACGGACACCTCCAAGATCGAGGAGGGCGCCACGAGCCTCAAGCCCGTCTCGTCCTCCTTCGAGCCCGGCTCCATATTCAAGCTCCTCACGACCGCGATCGGCATCGACGACGGGCTCATGGGCACCGAGACCACCTACGACGTCCCCGCCTACCTCAAGGTAGGGGACGACTACGTGAGCGACGACGACGGACGCGACTACGGCATGGACATGAGCGTCCGCGAGATTCTGCGCCGCTCCTCCAACGCCGGGGCCGCCCTCCTCGCCCAGAACGTGATCGGGGCGGAGCGCTTCTCGGAGGGCATAGCCCGCTTCGGCATCGGCAGCTACACCGGCATCGACTTCCCGGGGGAGGTCCCCGGCCTGGTCAAGACCCTCGACCAGTACGACGGGGCGAGCCTGGGCAGCATGTCCTTCGGCCAGTCGCTGGCCGTGCCTCTGGTCCAGATGGTCAAGGCGGTGGGGGCCCTCGCCGACGGGGGCACCCTCCACGCCCCCCACTTCCTCGTGAGCAAGGGCGGCCAGGAGGCGGAGTGGGGGCCCGCGGGGCAGGCCGTCTCGGCCGAGACGGCCTCCGCGGTGACCGACATGATGCGCACCGTGGTCCAGGAGGGGACCGCCGTCCACGCCCAGGTCGAGGGTTACGACGTGGCCGGCAAGACCGGCACCGGCGAGCAAGCGGGCGAGACGGGCGGCTACATCGACTACAGCTACGTGAGCTCGCTCATCGGCTTCGCGCCCGCCTCCGACGCGAAGGTCCTGGTGTACGTGGGTCTCAACGGAACTCCATATCTGGCCTCCGCCTCGGCGGCCCCGCTGTTCTCTACTATCATGGGAGAGGCGCTTTCGGACCTGGGCGTCGCACCCACCAACTAGGTGGCACATCTGCCCTATGGAGGAGTGACGCATGCTCGAACTTCTGGTTGACGACGTCGTTCGCGCGACGGGTGCCAAGGCGCTCGTCGCGGTCCCGTCCAAGCTGGTGACCAACGTCCAGACCGACTCGCGCCGGCTCGGCGGCGGCTCCCTCTTCGTCTGCTTTGCCGGCGAGCGCGTGGACGGCAACGACTTCGCCGCCCCTGCCGTCGAGGCCGGTTCGGCCTGCGTCGTCATGACCCGCGAGCCCGACGCCGCGACCGTCGCGGCGGCGCACGAGCGCGGCTGCGCCCTCCTGCGCGCCGAGGGGGACGACGGAGAGGAGTTCCTCCTGCGCCTCGCTGGCCTCTGGAGGGAGCGCAACCCCCAGTGGGTCGTGGTGGGCGTGACGGGCTCGGTGGGCAAGACCACCACCAAGGACATGCTCGCGGCCGCGCTCGCCACGGGGCGCAGGGTCCACGCCACCGCGGGCAACTTCAACAACCTCATCGGCCTCCCGCTCACCCTCCTCTCCGCCTCGGCGACGGACGAGGTCGTCGTGGCCGAGATGGGCATGAACCACAAGGGCGAGCTCTCGCGCCTCACGCGCTGCGCCAGGCCCGACCTCGCCCTCATCACCAACGTGGGCACGAGCCACATCGGCATGCTGGGCTCGCGCGAGAACATAGCCCGCGCCAAGGCCGAGATCCTGGAGGGCATGCGCCCCACCGCCGAGGCCGGCCACGTGCCCGCCTCCTGCCTCGTCCTCTGCGGCGACAACGACTTCGCCCCCCTCATCGAGGGCGAGTACGCCCGGCCCGCCGGCGTCGAGGTCGCCTACGTGGGGCCCGGCGAGGGCAGCGTCGCCCGCGCCGAGCGGGTCGAGCTCGACGGGGAGGGCCGTGCGTCCCTCTCGCTCGCCTTCCCGGACGGATGGGAGAGGCGCGTCACCCTGGGGACCCCGGGCCGCCACGTGGTCTGGGACTTCCTCCTCGCCATGGCCGTGGCTGACCGCCTGGGAGTGGACCGCGCCGAGGCTGCGGACGCCATTGCCACCATGCCCCAGACCCACATGCGCCTCGAGGTCGTCACCGCCCCGGGCCGCCCCCGCGTGATCGACGACTCGTACAACGCCAGCCCGAGCTCCATCGCCGCCGCCCTGGACGTGCTCCTCTCCATGAGGCACGAGGGCAGGCGCGTGGCGGTGCTGGGCGAGGTGGGCGAGCTGGGCGACGAGTCCGCCCGTCTGCACGGCTACATAGGCGCCTACGCCGCCGCAAAGGGTCCCGACCTTCTCGTCCTCGTGGGCGGCGAGGCCGCGGCGCAGATGGCCGAGGCGGCACGCACAATGGGCTTCTCCGAGGACCGCCTCGAGCTGGTCCCCACGGCCGAGGAGGCCGTGCGCATCATCGGTCCCGTCCTGGGGGAGGGCGACCTGGTCCTCGCAAAGGGATCTCGCTCCGTCGGGCTGGACCGCTTCGTCAAGGGGGTGCTTGCCTGATGCTTGGCAACCCGAGCTATCCCACCTATCAGGTGTTCCTCGCCGTGGGCATCGCCGCCCTGGTGACGGGCCTGCTCCTGCCGCCCTTCATTCGCCTCATGCGCCACGAGGGCGTGGGCCAGCAGGTGAGGGCCGACGGGCCGCAGCGCCACCTGCAGAAGCAGGGCACGCCCACGATGGGCGGGGCCGTCATCCTGGTGGGGACGGTGCTCACCTGCGCCCTGCAGGCCTCCTGGACCATCGACCTGGTCATGGCCGTCCTGGCGACCCTCGCCGCCGCGGCCATCGGGCTCCTCGACGACATCGAGAGCGTGGCGCACGGCCGCTCCCTGGGGCTCACCCCGCGCCAGAAGATGCTGGGGCTGGGCGTCATCTCGGTCGCCTTCTGCCTCGTGGGCGTCAACCTGGGCGGCGTGGCCCCCTGGGTGGAGTTCCCGGGTGGGGGCTCGGTCAACCTGGGCGTCCTCACCACGGTGATCACCCTCAAGTCGGGCTTCCTCCTCCAGATTCCCTGGCTCTACGTCCTCTTCGTCTTCCTGCTCTTCGCGGGGCTCTCCAACGCCGTCAACCTCACCGACGGCCTGGACGGCCTGGCGGGCGGCTGCATCGCCGTGGTCATGCTGGCCATGGCCATGGTCGCCTTCCGCTACGACGAGATAAACCTCTCGGTCTTCGCCGGCTCCATCGCCGGGGCCTGCATAGGCTTCCTCTGGCACAACTGCCACCCCGCCTCGATCTTCATGGGCGACACGGGCTCGCTCGCGCTGGGGGCCGCCCTCGCCGCCCTCGCCGTGCTCACCAAGACCGAGGTCACCTCGCTGGTCATGGGCGGCCTCTTCGTGATCGAGGCGCTCTCGGTCATCGGCCAGGTGCTGAGCTTCCGCCTCCTGCACCGGCGCATCTTCCTCATGGCGCCCATCCACCACCACTTCGAGAAGAAGGGCTGGGCGGAGGACACCGTGGTCATCCGCTTCTGGATCGTCTCGGCCGCCTTCGCGGCGCTCGGGTTCGCTCTCTACTTCCAGCTGGGCTAGGAGGCTCGAATGCAGACGGGCAAGGGGGGGCGCCTGGGCGACGTCCTGGTGCTGGGCATGGGCAAGACGGGCGTCGACGTGGCGCTCTACCTCGCGTCGCTGGGCGAGGCCCGCGTCTCCTCCGTCACGCTCTACGGCGGCCTCAGCTCCGCGCCGGGCGAGGCCGCGTCCAGGCTCGAGGCGGCCGGCGTGCGCGTGGTGCTGGGCAGCGAGGACGTGCGGGGCAGCTACGACCTCGCCGTGGTCTCTCCCGGCATCAGCGAGCTGAGCGGCTTCTTCCGGGGCGCCCGGGAGCACTCCCGCGAGCTCATAGGGGAGCCCGAGCTCGCCTGGCGCGAGAGTCCCGGGCGCTGGGTCGCCATCACGGGCACCAACGGAAAGACCACCACCACCAGCCTCTCCTGCGCCATCTTGCGGGAGGCGGGCCTTGCCGCCCGCACGGTGGGCAACATAGGCACCCTGGCCACCTCGCAGGTGGCGGGACGGGCCGAGGGCGAGTGGTTCGTGGCCGAGCTCTCGAGCTTCCAGCTCGCCACCTCCGTCGGGCTGCACCCCCGCGTGGCGGTGCTCCTCAACGTGACGCCCGACCACCTCGAGTGGCACGGCTCCCTCGAGGCCTATGCCGCCGCGAAGGAGAGGGTCTTCGCCAACCTCGTCCCCGGCGACCTCGCCGTCGTGGGCGTGGGCGACGGCTGGTGCCGCGCCATCGCGGACAGGCTCGACGCCCGCGGCCTCAGGGTCCTGCGGCTCGATGCGAGGCGCGACGCGGGCACCCCATGCGCCGCCTTCGTGCGCGACGGCCGCATGGTCGTGCGCCTCGACGGCGTCGAGCACGACGTCTGCGCCACGGCGGACTTCGCCCTGAGGGGCGAGCACAACCTGCAGAACGGGCTCGCCGCCTCCGCTCTCGCGCTCGAGCTGGGCGTCGCGGACGATGTCGTGGCCCGCACGCTCGCCTCCTTCCAGGCCCTCGAGCACCGCATCGAGCCCTGCGGCGAGGTGGGCGGGGTGAGCTTCGTCAACGACAGCAAGGCCACCAACACCGACTCGGTGGAGAAGGCCCTCACCGCCTTCGAGCCCGGGCGCGTCGTACTCATGCTGGGCGGCCACGACAAGGGGACCGACCTGCGGTCGCTCGCCGAGGCCGTGGCCCGCGACTGCAGGGCCGCCGTCTGCTTCGGCGAGGCGGGGGAGAGGATCGCCCGCTCGGTCGAGGCGGCGCGGGACCGGCAGGCGTCGCCCGTCCGCGTCGTCCGGGCGCCCCACCTGCGCGAGGCCTTCGACGCCGCGGTGGCGGAGGCCCGCGAGGGGGACGCGGTGCTCCTCTCGCCCGCCTGCTCCTCCTTCGACGAGTTCTCGAACATGGCCGAGCGCGGCAGGCTCTTCAAGTCACTGGTCGCCGCCCACGCGGACGAGGGGCGGCGCTAGATGGCCCTGCGTCCCGGAGCCGCATACGCCGGTCGAGGCCAGGGAGGCCGGGACCAAGGCGCGCGCCCTCGCAGGGAGGCCGCGGACGAGGGCCTCATCATGGGCGTCCCCGCGCGCTTCATGGGGCCGCGCCTGGTGTTCGTGGCCTGCGTCCTTGGACTCGTCGCCTTCGGCCTGGTCATGGTCTTCTCGTCCTCGTCCATCCTCAACCTCATATCCGACGACGCGGGCAACAACCCCGCCTACTACCTGACCAGGCAGGCGGGCTTCGCTCTCGTGGGAGTCGTGGGCGCGTACGCCCTCTACCGCATCGACTACCACGCGCTGACGCACCGGATCGGCCCCGCCATCTGGGCGGGCACCGTGCTGGCGCTCCTCCTGATCTTCCTGCCCGTCGCGGGCCAGGACGCCTATGGCGCCACGCGCTGGATCGCCGTGGGGCCCCTGCACTTCCAGCCCTCGGAGTTCGCCAAGATCACGGTGGTGCTCGCCGCCGCGGAGCTCCTGGACGAGTTCCGTCGCACGGGCGGCAGCTTCGAGCCGGGCTTCCTGGCCAGGGCGGCGGTGGTCCTGGGCGTGCCCCTGCTGCTCATCGTGCTCCAGCCCGACAAGGGCAGCACCATGGTCTGCGCCGTGACCGTCCTGGTCATGGCCTACCTCGCGGGCGTCGACTGGAGGTTCTGCGCCGGTGCCGTCGCCCTGGGCTTCCTGGGCTTCCTGCTCCTCTCGCTCAAGGACGGCTACTCCCGCGCGCGCATCCTCACCATGCTCGACCCCTGGCGCGACCCCTATGGGGACGGCTACCAGCTCATCCAGGGCTTCTATGCCTTCGGCTCGGGCGGGCTCTTCGGCGTGGGCATAGGCATGGGGCGCGCCAAGTACTCCTACCTGCCCTTCCCCTACAACGACTTCATCTTCGCCATGGTGGGCGAGGAGTGCGGGCTCCTGGGCGCCCTGGGGCTCGTGGCGGCCTTCGGCCTCCTGCTCTGGTGCGGCTACCGCATCGCGCGCTACGCCCCCGACCTCACCGGCCGGCTCGTCGCCGCCGGCTGCTCGACCCTCATCTTCGCGCAGATGCTGCTCAACGTGAGCGGCGTCGTGGGGGCCTTCCCGCTCTCGGGCAAGCCCATCCCCTTCGTCTCGTACGGTGGCTCGTCGATCATGGCGAGCCTCATGCTGGCGGGGCTCGTGCTCTCGGTCTCGCGGCAGTCCAGGCTGCCCCTGACCGAGCACGACGAGCGCCGTCGCGACTGGAGCGTCACCGAGGCCCCGCGCGACCCTGGCCCCACCGGCTCCTTCGCCGGGGAGGCGACGCCGCGCTCGGCGAGGGAGGGCGCGCGCCAGCGCCTCACCGTCCTGGGCGGCGGCGCGGCGGGGGAGGTGCCCCCCACGAGGCGGACGTCCCGCATGGGCAGGGGGACGGCCACGCCGCCCGGGCGGGCCGCCTCCCAGGCACGTGGCGGCCGGGGGAGGATAGACTTGGGCCCCAGCGCGGGAGACCGCCTCAGGACCAACAACGACGGAAGGCCGGACGTCCGCGGAGCGGGCGGGCGCCGAGGCGACCGAAGGAGTGACAGACGTGGCAGATAGGCTCAGGGTCGCCATCGCGGCGGGCGGGACGGCAGGACACATCAACCCGGCGCTCGCGCTCGCCGAGGAGCTGCGCGACCGCGGCCACGAGGTGGGCTTCTACGGGCAGCCCGCCCGTCTCGAGGGCACGCTCGTGCCCCAGGCCGGCTTCAGGCTCAACCCCATCAACGTCACGGGCATCGACCGGCATCGCCCCTGGACCGCCGCGAGCGCGCTCTGGCACATGGCGCGCGCGCAGTCCGCCCTGGGCAGGCTCTTCTCGGCCGAGGGCGCCCCGGACGTCGCCGTGGGCTTCGGGGCCTACGTCGAGGCACCCCTCATCAACTGGTGCCACTCCCACGGCGTGCCCTGCGTCATCCACGAGCAGAACTCCGTGCCGGGCCTCGCCAACAAGAACGCCGCGGGGAAGGTGCGCAGCGTCTGCGTGTCGCTGCCCGCGGCCATCGACGCCTTCAGGTCGCACGTGGCGCCCGACACCCAGATCGTCGTGACGGGCAACCCCGTGCGCCGCAGCGTCATCGAGGCGAGCCGCGAGGAGGGCAGGAGGCGCCTGGGGATCCCCGAGGGGGCCACGATGCTCCTGGTCTTCGGCGGGAGCCTCGGCGCGCGCCACGTCAACGAGGCCGTCACGCGCCTCAAGGGCGAGCTCCTCTCCCGCGAGGGCCTCTACGTGGTCCACTCCACCGGCAGGGGCCAGTACGACGAGGTCGTCGAGGCGCTCGCGCTGGGCGAGGCCGAGTCCGGGCGCTGGCAGGTCCTTCCCTACATCGACTCCATGGGAGAGGCCCTCGCGGCGGCCGACCTCGTGCTCAGCCGTGCCGGCGCCTCCTCCATCGCCGAGATAGCGGCGCTCTGCGTCCCAAGCGTGCTCGTGCCCTATCCCCTCGCCACCGGCGACCACCAGACCGCCAACGCCCGCTACCTCGTGGACGCGGGCGCGGCCCGGCTCGTTGCCGACGACGAGCTGGACGGCCCCGAGTTCGACTCGACGCTCCTCTCGCTCGTGGACGACCCCGCCCGCCGCGAGGCCATGCGCGCCTCCGCCCACGGGCTGGGGCAGGCCATGGCCGCCTCCGCGCTCGCAGACCAAGTGGAGGGGGCCGCCGCCCAGAGGGCGGGCGCGCCAATCGGCTAGAGTAGATGCAGCCCGCCGCGCACGGGCGGCATTGCCTGACTTCGAAGAGAGGTAGCCTCATGTCCTCATCACCCTCCGCCTCCAGCATCGGGAGCGCGCACTTCATCGGCATCGGCGGCGCCGGAATGAGCGGGATCGCCCTCGTCCTCCACCAGCGCGGCTGCAAGGTCACCGGCTCCGACCTCAAGGCGTCGCGCTACGTGCGCGAACTGGAGGACGCCGGCATCGGGGTCCACGTGGGCCATGCGGCGTCCACCATCGACGAGGTCGCCCCCGAGGTCGTCGTGACCTCCTCGGCCATCCCCGAGACCAACCCCGAGGTCATCCGCGCGCGCGAGCTGGGCATTCCCGTCTGGCCCCGCGCCAAGATGCTCTCGGCGCTCTCCGCCGACGCCACCACCGTGGCCGTCGCCGGCACCCACGGCAAGACGACCACCTCGAGCATGGTGGCCACGATGCTCGACCACCTGGGCATGGACCCCTCCTTCCTCATCGGCGGCATCGTCGAGGAGTACGGCACCAACGGCCGCGACGGCAGGGGGGGCTACTTCGTCTGCGAGGCGGACGAGTCCGACGGCTCCTTCCTCTTCCTCGACCCGGACGTGGTCGTGGTCACCAACATCGAGGCGGACCACCTCGACCACTACGGCACCCTCGAGAACATCGAGCGCACCTTCTGCACCTTCATGGGCCTCGTGGGCGACGCCGGCACCGTGGTCATCAACGGTGACGTGCCGCACTACGTGGAGCTCGCGCGCTCCACGGGCCGCAGGGTCCTGAGCTACGGCTTCGACGAGGGCTGCGACTACGTCTGCGTGCCTGTGCCGCAGGAGCCGGGCCTCGCGAGCCGCTTTGCGGTCCGGCTGCCCTCCGGGGGCTCCGTCGAGGTCACCATCAAGGCCAACCCCGGCCGCCACAACATGGCAAACGCCACCGCCGCCATCGCCGTGGCGGACGCCCTGGGCTGCGACGTGGAGAGGGCCGCCGTCGCCCTCTCCGGCTTCGCGGGCGCGCACCGCCGCTTCACCCACGTGGGCGACGTCGACGGCGTCACGGTGGTGGACGACTACGGCCACCACCCGACCGAGATCCGCGCCACGCTCGCGGCAGCCAGGGGGCTGGGCTTCAAGCGCATCGTCTGCGCCTTCCAGCCCCACCGCTACAGCCGCACGCAGGCGCTCGCGGCGGACTTCGCCCATGCCTTCGACGACGCCGACAAGCTCGTGGTGACCGAGGTATTCCCGGCGGGCGAGACGCCCATCCCCGGCGTCTCGGGCAAGACCGTCTCGAACGGCGTCGCGGCCGCCGGCACGGTGGCCGACGTGAGCTTCATAGCCAACCGCAAGGACCTGGTCCAGCACCTGGTCGAGTCCTGCCGTCCTGGCGACCTGCTCATCACGCAGGGCGCCGGCGACATCACGGCCATAGGGCCGGCCTTCATCGAGGCGCGCCGCGAGGCGGACGCCGAGGCAGAGGGCCAGAGGTCCTAGTTGAGCGTCTTCAACGCATACATGGCCCTCTCGGGGGCGGTCGACGCCGAGGTCCTGCGCGGGGAGAGGCTCTCGCGTCGCACGACCCTGCGCGTGGGGGGTCCCGCCTCGCTCTTCGTGACCGCCCACGACTACGCCGCGCTCAGGCGCACGATCGAGGTGCTCGACCGCGAGCGCGTCGAGTGGGTCGTGCTGGGCCGCGGCTCCAACGTGCTCGCCTCCGACGAGGGCTTCGACGGGTGCGTCGTCAAGCTGGGACGCGAGTTCTCGCGCGTGAGCGTGGGGGAGGGCGGCCTTGTCTCCGCCGGAGCCGGCGCGCCCCTCTCGAGTCTCGTGAGCCAGACCCTCAAGGAGGGCCTCTCAGGGCTCGAGTGCTGCGTGGGGATTCCCGGCAGCGTGGGCGGGGCCGTGTCCATGGACGCGGGCTCGCGCCACGAGTGGATCGGCAGTCGCGTGAGCGACGTGGTGACCCTGCGGCCGGGCGTCGGCCTGCGGCGCTACGAGGGGTCTGAGGTCGAGTGGGGCTACCGCTGGTGCTCGCTCCCGGCCGGCGAGGTCATCCTGGAGGCGAGCCTCAGGCTGGACCCCAGCACGCGCGAGGAGGTCTCCGCAGAGATGGAGCGCCGCCTTGCCAGCAGGCGCTCCACGCAGCCCATGGGCCAGCCCAGCTGCGGTTCGGTGTTCAAGAACCCGGGCACGCGCTCCGCCGGTGCGCTCATCGACTCCTGCGGCCTCAAGGGCTACGCGGTGGGTGGGGCGCGCGTCTCCGACCTGCACGCCAACTTCATCGTGAATGCCGGCGGCGCCACCGCCACGGACGTGGCGCGCGTCATGGCCCACCTGCGCGAGTGCGTGGTCCAGAGGCATGGCATAGAGCTCGAGCCCGAGGTCAAGTGCCTCGGCTTCGGTCGCTAGGGGCCTACGTGGCTGCCAGGAGGCCAACGAAGAGGGGGACCCCCCGCCAGGCCGCGGGGCAGCGTCCGTCTGCCAAGGCGCCGGCGGCCCCGAGGGCGCAGCGGCAACAGCCGTCTGCCAGGCCCGGCCGCACGAGTCGGCCCGGCGTGCCCTCGCCTTCCCGCATCATCGCCGCCCCCAGGCCCTCGCGCAGGATCGGCACCGCCCCCGCCACCCGCCCGTCGTCCCCCTTGCGGCGTGACGGTGCCACGCGAGACGCCGCGTCCCCCAGGCACCAGGCGGCCGAGGGTGGCGCGTCGCCCGTCTCCCGGGAGGCCTCCGTGGGGTCGCATGACGTGGCGCGCCGCCTCATCGTGGGCGGCATCGCCGTGGCGGCCCTGCTCCTCGTCGCGCTCGTGGGCTTCCTCGTGCTCTCGTACACGCCCGCATTCACCATCGGCTCCGTCGAGGCGAACCCCACGGAGCACATGGACTCCGCCACCATCGTGCGGCTCGCCAACGTGCGGCAGGGGAGCACCCTCCTCAATTTCGACGAGTCGGGGATCAGGTCGGCGCTCAAGAGGAACCCCTGGGTGCAGGACGTGAGCTTCGTGAGGGAGTTCCCCGGCACGCTCAGGCTCGTGGTCACCGAGCGCAAGGTCGACTGCATCGTGGTCATGAGCGCGGGCAACGTCGCCTGGTGCATGGGGGGCGACGGCAGCTGGATCGAGCCCCTGCCGCTCTCCGTCGCCGAGGGGCAGTCCGCCAACGAGGTCGCCCTCGCCAAGGCCCAGGAGATGGGCGCCCTGCTCATCACCGACGTCCCCTCCAGCGTGAGCCCCGTGGCGGGCTCGGCCTCCACGGACGACACCATCCTGGCGGTCATGAGCTACCGCAAGACCTTCTCGGACGCCCTCTCCTCCCAGGTCGTGAGCTACAAGGCCGATGCCGTCGAGAGCATCTCGTGCGTCCTCAAGAGCGGGGTCGAGATCTCGCTCGGGTCGCCGCGCGACATAGAGAGCAAGGAGTCGGTCATCAACTCCATCCTGCAGAAGTACGAGGGCAGGCTGACCTACATCAACGTGCGCGTCTATGGCAGCCCCAGCTACCGCATGGTCGACTCGGACAAGGTCCAGGCGGGAAGCGGCACGGCGGGCGGCGACTACGCCTCGACCACGTCGTCGAGCGGCGGGAGCCAGGCCACAACGTCGCAGCAGGGCTCCGGGTCTGATCAGTCCGAAGCCACGGGCCAGGCCGTGACGGACGGCACCTCGGACGGCACGGGGCAGGACGGCTCCTCCGCGGACGGTTCCGGCGACGGCCAGGACTCCGGCAGCCAGAGCGCCGACGCCACCTCGGAGTCCGGCTCCCAGGTCGGGGAGTAGGCCGAGGCTTCCGCTTCTCCCAGGACAGTGTGATCCCTAACCCTCGAGTAGCGCCTCAGGGATGAGAAGCAGCTCTTTATGGGCATTGAGCTGCAGGTTTCATATTTTGAACAAAAGTGTTGACGGCAGTCGCGGGAATGTGCAAATATACCGCGCTTCGGACGAGGCATAGGGTTCTACCTGAGGTTTAGGGTTTCTCTCACCTCGTCGGGGCCAGACCGTCGCAAGCCCAGGCACCACCGAGCGAGAGTCGAAGCATGAAGACGAAGCGCCATTCGCAGCAGTTTGTGAAGCACGGTACCGCATTGCAGTCCACCACCGGTGGAGCGGCACCCGAACGGGAAACGGCAGACGCTCCCCGGACCGTCGCCAAGCGAGGAGGAACCATGATCGACACTGACATTCCCAGCAACTACCTTGCCGTCATCAAGGTGGTCGGCGTGGGCGGCGGTGGCACCAACGCCGTGAACCGCATGATCGAGGAGGGGATTCGCGGCGTCGAGTTCGTGGCCATCAACACCGACGCGCAGGCGCTCGCCATCTCCGACGCCGACATCAAGGTGCACATCGGCCAGGACATCACCCGCGGCCTGGGCGCCGGCGCCAACCCCGAGGTGGGCGCAGAGGCGGCCGAGGACTCCCATGACGAGATCAAGCAGGCGCTCGCCGGGGCCGACATGGTCTTCATCACGGCCGGCGAGGGCGGCGGCACCGGCACCGGGGCCGCGCCCGTGGTCGCCGACATCGCCAAGAACGACGTGGGCGCCCTGACCGTAGGCGTCGTCACCAAGCCCTTTACCTTCGAGGGTCGTCCCCGCACCAACCGCGCGGCCGACGGCATCAAGACCCTCTCCGAGAGCGTCGACGCCCTCATCGTGATCCCCAACGACCGCCTGCTCGACCTCAGCGAGAAGAAGACCAGCTTCATCGAGGCCTTCCGCATGGCGGACGACGTCCTGTGCCAGGGCACCCAGGGCATCACCGACCTCATCACCGTCCCCGGCCTGATCAACCTCGACTTCGCCGACGTCTGCACCATCATGCGCGGCGCCGGCACCGCCATGATGGGCGTGGGCCTCGCCTCCGGCGACAACCGCGCCACCGACGCGGCCGAGGAGGCCATCTCGAGCCGCCTGCTCGAGAGCTCCATCGACGGCGCCACCCGCGTCCTGCTCTCCATCGCCGGCAACAAGGACCTCGGCATCCAGGAGATCAACGACGCTGCCGACGTGGTCGCCAAGAACGTCGACCCCGAGGCCAACATCATCTTCGGCACCGTCGTGGACGAGTCCCTGGGCGACCAGGTGCGCGTGACCGTCATCGCCACCGGCTTCAACGACAACAACGTCCAGCAGTCCATCCCCACGCTGACCGTGGACCGCGGCCGCGGCAGCAGCCGCTCCGGCCGCAAGTCGGCCCCCGCGCCCGCTCCCGCGCAGCGCCAGTCCGGCTCCGCCGCCAGCTCCAACGACAAGGAGTTCGACATTCCCGAGTTCCTGAAGCACAGCCGCCTCTAGCGATGCGGCTGCCCCGGCTTGACAGGTACGTCTCGCAGGGCGTGACCCTTCTCGGCGACCTCGGCCGTCCGGGCGGGGTCACCTTCGCTTTCAGCGAGCGGGCGGGCGGCTGCTCCGCGGGGGAGTTCCAGGGCCTCAACCTGGGCGACCGCTGCGGGGATGACCCCGCGGCCGTCGCCCGCAACCGCTCGCTCGCCCTCGCGGCCCTGGGCGCCGGAGGTCTCGAGGAGCGCCTCGTCAACCCCTGGCAGGTGCACGGCGACCGCGTGGTGGAGGTCCTCTCGCCCGACGAGGCCTCCGTGGCCCGCGCCCAGGCGCAGGCCCAAGAGGGGGCGGACGCCGTCGTGTGCGTCGCCCCGGGGGTCCCCGTCCTCCTCTGCTTCGCGGACTGCGTCCCCGTGGTGCTCGCCTGCGAGGGCGGCTTCGCGGTGGTCCACTCGGGCTGGCGCGGGACCGTCGCCCGCGTGGCGGGGCGGGCCCTGGACTCGCTGCTCGCCGCCAGCGGGTGCGACGCCTCCGAGGTGCGGGCCTACGTGGGACCCCACATCGCGGGCGAGGACTACGAGGTCTCGCCCGAGCTGCTGGCACGCTTTTCGGGCGAGTTCGGCCCTGCGGTCGCGCTCCCCGGCAACCACCTCGACCTGGCGCGCGCCGTGGTGCAGACCCTGGTCGAGCGTGGGATGGGGGAGGACATGGTCCTCGACTGCGGCGTGTCCACGCCCCGCTCGACCGACCGCTTCTACTCGTACCGGGCGGAAGGCGGCCGTTGCGGGAGGCATGGCGCCCTGGCGGTCCTGGGCGTCTAGCAAGGGCGCGGGGACGCTCCGCGTCGTCCCCTCGGGTCGGCGCGTGAGGAGACAGTCGAGGCCCGCGACAGGCGGGCGGAAGGGGGAAACGTGGACGAGGAGGGGCGCAGGAGCTATCTCGGCTTCCTCGAATCCAGGAGGGAGAGGATCATCCGCCTGATCGCGGAGGCGGCCGCCCGCGCGGGCAGGGACGCCGGCGAGGTCACCCTGCTCGCCGTCTCCAAGACCGTGGGCGTCGAGGAGGTGGCGCTCGCCTGGGAGGCGGGGTATCGCGCCTTCGGGGAGAACCGACCGCAGGAGCTTGGGCGCAAGCTCCAAGGTGTCGCGGCCCTGCCCCAGATGGCAGGCGTGCGCTTCGACATGATAGGCAACCTCCAGACCAACAAGATCAACCAGGTCATAGGCAGGGTGGAACTCGTGCACTCCATCTCGTCCCCGCACCTCGCCGAGGCGGTGTCCCGGCGCTCGGAGGCACGTGGGATTGTCACGCGGGCGCTCGTGGAGGTGAACGTCTCGGGGGAGGAGTCCAAGTCCGGGCTTTCCCCCGACGACGCGCGCGCCTCCCTCGACGACCTCCTCGCCCTGCCCGGCATCTCGCTCGAGGGGCTCATGACCATGGCCCCCGCGAACGACGCGGATGCGGCCCGGAGGGCCTTCTCCGGGCTCCGTGAGCTCCGCGACGACCTGCGCCTGCGCTCGGGCCGCGAGCTCGCCGTCCTTTCTTGCGGAATGAGTGATGATTTCCAGATCGCGGTGGAGGAGGGTTCCACCCTGGTTAGGCTTGGTAGAACCGTTTTCGACCCCAGCCACGAGCCGGCCTTGGCCACGAGCTGAAACAGACCACAGACGAGACACGCGGACATAGGCGGGACCAGGGGTCCCAGCCAGGAAGGCGGTAAGGACATGGGCTTCCTCGACAACCTCAGGGACAAGCTTCGCCCACAGGACAGCGACTACTACGACGACGAGTACTACGACGACGAGGACGTCGCCGAGCCCCGCCGCCCCGAGGCCGACACCTCCGGCGTCCTGGGCAACACCCGCCGCCCCGAGGCCGAGAGCGTGTCGGTCTACACTCGCTCCGGGCGTCCCGTGGGCGACAACGCCGGCAGCTCCTCCTCCGCCTATGGCAGCGGCTATCGCCCCGGCTACGCTCCCAACGAGTACGCCCGCCCCGCGGCGCCTGCGCGCGACTACGGCTACGACGACGGCGCCACTGCCTCCATGCCCCAGCAGCAGGGCGGCTACGCTAGCCGCGAGTCTGTCCTGGGCAACACCACCAACGGCCACTCTCCCGTGGACATCGGCCTCAAGGCGATTCCCCGCCCCAGCTCGGGACAGCTTCCCCCCTACGTGCTGAAGCCCGTCTCGTACGACGACGTCCAGATGGTCGTCCGTCGCGTCCGCACCAGCCAGCCCGTGGTGCTGGTCTTCAAGAACACCAACATCGAGACCGCCAAGCGCATCCTCGACTTCTGCTTCGGCCTCGCCTGCGGCATCGGCGGCCAGGTGGACGAGCTGGGCGACCGCGTCTTCGTGGTCATGCCCCAGGGCATCGAGCTGAGCGAGTCCGACATCGACAAGCTCGTCGCCGACGGCACCCTGGCCAGGTAGCGCATGGCACTCCGTGACGCACGCATAGCGGTCGTCGGCGCGGGCGCCATGGGCGGCGCCATCGCGCGCGGGCTCGTCGAGTCCGGCGCGGTCCCCGCCCCCCAGGTCCTCGCCTGCGACCACTCCGCCTCCAAGCTGGAGCCGCTCGCCGCGCTGGGCGCCGTCTGCCGCCAGGACGCGGCGGAGCTCCTCTCGCTCGGTTTCGACCTGGCCGTCCTGGCCGTGAAGCCCCAGGTGCTCCCTGCAGTGCTCAAGGAGCTCGAGCCCCTGCTCGCGGGTCATGCGGTGGTCTCCATCGCGGCGGGGGTCGCGCTCGATGCCCTCGAGACGGCGCTCCCCGGCTCGCGCGTGCTGCGCGCCATGCCCAACCTGCCGGTGCAGGCGCTCTCGGGGGCGACGGCGCTCTGCGCGGGCGACGGCTGCACGCGGGAGGACGTCGGGCTGGCGCGTGACGCCTTCGCCGCCCTGGGCGTCTGCGAGCTCATGCGAGAGGACCAGCTCGACGTGGCGGGCGCGGTCTCCGGCTGCGGTCCGGCCTACTTCGCCCTGATCGTCGACCAGCTCGTCCGCGCGGGCGTCGAGAGGGGGCTGGCCGCCGGCGCCTGCCGCAGGATGGTGCTCTCCACCATGCGCGGGACGGCCTGCCAGCTCCTGGGCTCCGGCGAGCACCCCAGGGCCTACATGGAGCGCGTCACCTCTCCCGGTGGCACCACCGCGGCCGGCCTCAGGGCCATGGAGACCCAGACCTTCTGGGCGACCTCGGAGGCCGTCGAGGCGGCGCTCGAGCGCAATGCCGAGCTGGCGGGGGGTGCGGCATGATCCACCTCCTCGTGGGGAAACTCCTCTACGCCTACCAGACGCTGATCGTGGTGGAGGTCGTGCTCTCGTGGCTGCGCATGACCCAGATCCCGCTCGTGGAGGACTTCTACCAGGCGCTCGCCACCATCGTCGAGCCCTACCTGGGACTGTTCAGGAGGTTCCTGCCCCCCGTGGGCGGGGTGGACTTCTCTCCCGTCCTCGCGCTGGTGGTCCTCCAGCTGGCGCAGCGCATCATCTGAGGCGGGGAGCGGCAAGGCAAGCGACGCGCGGGGTACAATCAACAGAAGCGGTAGCCCGCGCGATGACGTAGCAAAGGACGTTCGAAGGGGAACAAGATGGCTATCACTCCGGCTGACATCGAGCAGATGACCTTTTCCGAGGCCAAGAAGCACGGCTACAACACCGAGGAGGTCGACGCCTTCCTCGACCAGCTCTCGGGCGAGGTCGACGCCATGCTCCAGAAGATCGCGGACCTCAAGGGTCGCCTGAACAACTCCGAGCAGCAGCTCGCCGCCGCGCAGGCGCAGGTCGCCCAGCTCAAGGAGCAGAGCACGAGCGCCGCGGCCCCCGAGCCCGTCGTCGTCACCGCAACAGCTCCCGCCAGCGACTACAGCGCGTCCGAGAGGCAGATCTCGCAGGTGCTCATCGTCGCCCAGCAGAGTGCCGACAAGCTGGTCGCGGACGCCCGCGCCAACGCGGACAACATCCGCAACGAGGCCGACCAGAAGGCCCGCGAGGTCATCCGCCAGGCCCTGGCCGAGAAGCAGAACGAGCTGGACGAGATCGACCGCCTGAAGCAGTCTCGCGAGGACTTCCGCAGCGAGTACAAGAAGATGCTCCAGCACTTCATGGACGACGCCGACAGCGTCTTCCCCAACCAGGCCCTGGGCACCCCCAACGGCTCCGCCGCCCGTAGCGACTCCTACGTGGCGCCTGCGCCCGTCGTCGCGCCCGCGCCGGCCGCCAGCGCCGAGGCTACCACCTTCGCTCCCGTCGCCGCCGACACCGACTTCAGCGACCTGGACTAGTTCGGACGATCCAGAACGAGGCGTGCCTTGCGTGAGGAGGTCGTCGCATCCGCGGCGGCCTCCCCTCATGTCGGGGCAGGCGTGCTACAATCGACGGCGCGGAGTGGGCCAGACAATCGCGGGGGCGGAGACGCCCATGAGGAAAGTCCGGGCTCCACAGGGCAGGAAGCAGGCTAACAGCCTGGCGGGGTGACCCGACGGAAAGCGCCGCAGAAAAGAAGACTCCCGCTGCCCGCCTCGGCGGGTGAGAGAAAAGCTGAAACGGTGGTGTAAGAGACCACCAGCGTCGTGGCAACACGGCGGCTTGGCAAGCCCCTTCCGGAGCAAACGCAAATAGGAGCGCCATGGTGTGGCCCGCACCGCGCTCGGGTTGCGCGCTAGAGGCCGTCGGTGACGGCGGTCGTAGATAAATGATTGTCCACGACAGAACCCGGCTCACAGGCCCACTTCGCATCTCTTCTCACAAGGACCTTTGGAGAGGGACGGACCATGCTTCCTGGACAGACGGGATTCCTCACGCTGGCGGACGGCTTCGAGGCCCAGGCGGAGGTCGAGGACCGTCGCAGCCGCTTCATCGCCCAGCTGAGGCACGTGGACGGCGAGGCGGACGCCACGCGCTTCGTGGACGAGGTGCGCGCCAGGCACCATGACGCTCGCCACAACGTCCCTGCCTGGGTGCTCTCGGACGGGCGCGAGCGCTGTTCGGACGACGGGGAGCCGCAGCGCACCTCCGGCATGCCCGTCCTCGAGGTGCTCCGCTCGTCGGGACTTGCCGACGTCTGCTGCGTGGTGACGCGCTACTTTGGCGGCACGCTCCTGGGGCCAGGCGGGCTCGTGCGCGCCTACTCCGCTGCGGCACAGGCGGCGGTGGACGTCGCCCGAGGGGAGGGCAAACTCGTGAGCATGCAGCTCGTGACCAGGCTCACCTGCAGCGTCCCGTACTCCGCCTACGGTCGCGTGGAGCGCCTCCTCACGGACTGCGGCGGCAAGGCGAGGGACACCATCTTCGCCGAGGACGTCCAGATCAACGCCGTCTTCCCCTCCGGTGCGGAAGAGGCGTTCTGCGCCGCCATGCGCGAGCTCGCCAACGGGGAGGAGCTCTGCCTGGTGGGGGAGCCCCACTTCGGCGCGCTCTGAGGAAACGCACTCGCGTCGTGCGGGTAGGATGGCAGGGACGGTCCCGCGCCGCCGCGGCGTCGCGGGCGACAGGCAACCGAAGGGAAGTCCCATGAACGCAAGGTTCATCCATCGCTGCACCCACGTGCTGGACAAGGAGGCGTCCATCGCCTTCTACGAGAGGGCGCTGGGGCTGCGCGTGTCGCGCGAGAAGGGACCCGAGGACGGGTCATGGTCCAACACCTATCTCGTGGACGACAACACCGGCTTCGAGATCGAGCTCACCTGGAACCGCGGGCGCACCGAGCCGTACGAGAATGGTGGCATGGACACGCATATCGCCTTCGAGGTCGATGACTTCGAGGCGGCGCACGAGCTGCATCGCCAGATGGGCTGCATCCAGAAGGAGAACCCCAAGATGGGCCTCTACTTCATCTGTGACCCCGACGGTCAGCGCATAGAGATTCTTCCCGCCAAGCGCTAGGGGAGAGGGGCGACTTGCCTGAGCGGCGCGACCATGGGCAGCGCCCGACGAGACCGGGCCCCGGACGCGCTCAGCACGAGCTGCGTCCGGGGCCCGACCAGTGTCATTTCACGGTACCTGTCCCAGCGGGAAGTTGTGGCGCTCGCCTTGGCCTAGTGGAGCCTGCGGGCGAAGCCGGAGGTGATGCCGCTCCAGGGGGCGACGTCCTCGACGGGGGTCTCGTCCCACATCTTGAGCAGCTCGTCAGGCACGAACTCGCGCCTGACGTCGACCTCGCCGCCATAGGTGTGGAACCAGTCGGCGGTCATGATGAGGTAGCCGTCCTTGCCCTGCTCCTTGCCCCAGCTGTTCTCGATGCGCCAGGCCTTGGGCTTGCCGTCCTCGTCCAGCTCGACGCCCTGGAAGGTCATGGCGTGGGTGAGGCCGGTCTCGCACATGTCGATCATCTCGTCGCGGCCCATGCCCAGCTCGACGTCGAAGAGCCCCTCGAGGTCCATGCCGTCGGTGGAGAGCACGTACTTGAAGTCGTCCACGTGGCGCGGGAACTCCTGCATGACGTCGCAGGCCATCGAAACGGGCACGCCCGCCTTGAGGCTGTTGACGGCTACCTGGTCCAGGAGCTCGGGCTCGACGTTGAGCACGTGGTGGGGGTCGCCGCCTACGACCGAGTCGGTGAGCGTGAGGTGGTACGCATGGCCGTAGGGTCGGGTCTTGCCCGGCATCGAGACGAGCGAGACGTAGTCGTGCGGGTCGAAGGGCAGGTAGCGCTCAGCGAACTCGAGCGGGGTGATGTCCGGGTCGCGCAGGACGAGCTTCTGCTCCTTGGGACCGTCCTTCTCGCCCGCGTCCTTGGGCTCCTCGTCCTTCTGGGGCTCAATGGCCTTGACCTTGCTCGCGTCCGCCTTGTGCCTCTTGCCCACGGTGCAGACGAAGTCGAAGCGCGCGGGCGGCTCGCCGAGGCAGATCGCCAGCATGCGGTACACGCCCGAGAGCATGTCCTCCTTGAGGGCGCGGAGCTCGTCCTCGCCCTTGCCCTCGGCGTGCGCGCGGCGCAGGATGCCGGCGTCGCGGTGCAGCAGGCGCTCCAGCTGGGCGTCCATCTGCGCGGAGCTCTTGGAGCAGGCGGTCTCGGGCATGGCGTCCTTGGGGACGACGCCCCACTTGGCGATGAGGTTCATGGCGAAGTGGTAGTAGCCGCCGTCGCCCATGCCGTCCTCGAGGACGAGCTGGACCTCGCGGGAGTCCGCGGGGAGGCCGGCCGTGGCGATGACGTTCTCGAGCATGGCGTTGGCCTTCTCGAGCTTGTCATAGAACATCCCGTAGGCCTGGCTGAACTCGAAGCTGTCCACGTCCAGGAAGTCCATGGTCGCGTGGCGCGCCACGTTGTATGCGGTGAACATCCAGCAGCGGCCGCTCTGTCTCTGGTTGGTGATGTCGGCCGTCTTGGGCACGCGCACGCCGTAGGTGTCATGGTAGCCGCGCATCACGCTGGTGTCGCGCGCGGCCTGCATGACGTCGGTGGCGGTGACGGCGTTGCGCGCGATGCGGTTGGCGCGGGAGGAGCAAAACTCCTCGTTCTGCCTGGCCGCCCAGTCGCGGCCGATGGTCTTCTCGCCCATCTGCGTTCCTCTCGTTTTCATTTTGGCTGGCGCAAGGGACGGCGCCCGCGGCAGGGTGGCCGCAGGCGCCGAGGGGTGCTGTCCTAACGGGCCAGGGTCCCCATGGGGTCCCAGGGCTCGAGCACGACGGGCTCCATGGTCTCGAGCGCCTGGCGCTGCTCGTCGCTGAGGTACCTCTTGTCGACGACGACCTGATAGACGTACTCGTCGAACCAGGCGTCGCTCAGGGTATCGAAGCCGTCGCGGCCGTGGTCCTTGCCCCAGCTGTTCTCGACCTTCCACATCGCAGGCTTGCCGTCCTCGTCCAGGCGCACGCCCTCGAGGACCATGGCGTGGGTCATGACCGACTCGCCGTAGTCGAGGCGCTCCGCCTTGTTCAACGCGCCCTCGACGGCGAAGCCGAAGAGCTCGTCCACGTCGATGGCGGCGGTGTCCATCATGCCCTCGTCCCTGAGGTAGCTCTGGTCGACGTCGCAGCCAAACCACACGGGCAGGTCGCCCTTGAGCTGGGCGATGGCCGCGCGCTTGAGCTCCTCGGGCTCGAGGTTGAGGTAGAGCACGGTGCCGTCCTCGACCACGTTGCCCAGCCGGCTCACGGTGTAGGTGCGTCCGAAGGGCTTGTCCTTCGTGGGGGCGCTGATGAGCGACACGTAGTCGTCGAGCTCCATGCCCACCGCCTCGGCGAAGAACTCCTGGGGAGTGAAGCTGCCGCTCAGGGCGACCTTGTCGTCCTTGTCGCGCAGGCGCACGTCGAAGCGCGCGGGCGGCTCGCCCAGGCAGGTCACGAGCAGGCGGTAGACGTCTCCCATCATCTGCTTCTTCATCTGGCCGAGGTCGTCGGCGGAGGCTCCGGATGCCGCGGTCTCGCGCAGGCGTTTGGCGCAGCCGCGCAGGTAGCGGGTCAGGTACGCGTCCATCTCGTGCGTGCTCTCGGAGTTGGCGGTCTCGGGCATCGCCTCCTTGGGCACGACGCCGTACTTGCGCACCAGGCTCTTGAACATGTCCCACTGGCCGCCGTCGCCGATGGGGTCGGCCAGGAGCCACGCCATGAGGCGGCCCGAGAGGGGCTCGTCCAGGGTGTCGAGGACGTTCTCGAGGAACCAGTTGCTCTTCTCGAGCTTGTCGAAGAAGAGGGGATAGGCCTGGCTGAGCTCGAAGTCCTTCAGCTTGTACTTCTTTATGGTGCGATAGCGCATGGTGTTGAGGCTCGCGAACATCCAGCAGCGGCCCGAGCGCTTCTGGTTGGTGCGCTCGCCCTGGCTGACCTCGACGTCGAACTGGAGGCTGTTCTGGGCGACGGCCTCGGGATTGCGGGCCGCCTTGCGGACGCCCATGGAGCTGGCGGCGTTCTTCGCCACCACGTTGGCGCGCTCAGAGAAGAACTCCTCGCGTGCGGCGGCGAGGTCCTCGGGGGTGACGCTCTTGATCTGGTCCATGCTTCCCTCCCTGGGGATGGTTGGATTTCTTAACCAGTCGAGGATAGCACGCGGGCCTGCGTGGACGGCTCCCGCGCGGGCTCTACAGGCCTAGGGCACATCCCAGCGCTCGCCGCAGTCGTGGCAGAGGAAGTGCCGCACGTAGGTGGGGGACCAGCCGTCGTCGTGCAGCCTCTCGCTCTCCAGGAAGGGGTCATACTCCCATCCCTGCTCGGTACCCTCCACCTCGGTGTCGTGCGAGCCGCAGCGGGGGCAGATGCTGCGGTCCCTCTTGTGGGCCTGCCGGGGCGTCCGGCCGCCGTTCGCCTGCATCCAGTGGCGGTAGCCCTGCGACTCCGGTGAGGTCTCCGGATGCCTGAGGGACGGGGGCACGCAGGCGTCGAGGCGCTCGCGCAGCTCCTCTCGCTCGCGAGCCTCCGCCTTCTTGCTCCGGTCACCCTGCTCGGCGCGCGCCGCGCCCAGCCTGCCCTCCAGCTCGTCGTAGCGCCTGAGGAGCGACCTCTCGGCGGGGAGGAGCGAGAAGCCCGCCCGCCGGTCGGTGCGCGCCTCACTCTCGCGGAGCCTGTCAGAGAGCAGCGCCCCGAGGCAGGTGAGGCCGGTGGTGGCAAGGTAGATGAGGACGTTGCGATAGAAGTGCTCCGACCCCCAGTGCAGGTAAACGAAGGCGAGGATGGCGGGCCAGCCTCCCACCAGGAGCGCGAGCAGGATCCCGAGCGGGCCGACCTTGGACTTGGAGTCCTCGCGCCTCTCTCGCCATTCCCTCGCCCTCTTGAAGCCAGGGTCGGCGAGAAGGGCCGAGCGCTCCTGCTCCAGCTCGCCCATGTAGCGCGCGAGCTCCTCGTCCGTGAGGTACGAGGCAAGGCATGCCTGGGCCAGCGTCTCGTTTGCCGGAAGCTTCGCCTTCGTCTCCTCCGAGAGCTCCATCGTCCCCACCCCCCCTGGCGCCTGACGCGCCGAACGCTTGTTGGTCACATACGTATGTACCACCACCCCGGGACATCGTTCTTTCCTATAATCCAGCTAACCGCCTCGTATGCCTACCGCCTCGGAACGCTCTGGGAGGGCGCAGATGATCCACGCAGAGGGAGAGATCGCCTACGGCTTGCCCGGCTACTCCCTGCGCGTGCTCGAGGCGCTCGAGGACGCGGGACACGAGACCTGGGTGGTGGGCGGTTGGGTGCGTGACGCGCTGCGCGGCGCCGCCCCCCATGACGTGGACCTCACCACCTCCGCCCGCTGGCAGGAGGTCGAGGGCTGTCTCGCGTCGGCCGGGGTCGAGGTGCACCGCACGGGCATCGCCCATGGCACCGTGACCGCCGTTTGCGAGGGGCACCCCATCGAGGTGACCACCTACCGCGTCGAGGGCGGCTACAGCGACCACCGCCATCCCGACGAGGTGCGCTTCGTGAGGGACGTCCGCGAGGACCTCGCCCGTCGTGACTTCACCATCAACGCCATGGCCTATCACCCCGCCCGCGGGTTGCTCGACCCCTTTGGCGGACGCGCCGACCTGGCGGGCCGCGTGGTGCGGGCGGTGGGGGAGCCCTCTGAGCGCTTCGGCGAGGACGCCCTCAGGGTGCTCCGCGCGGTGCGCTTCGCCTGCCGTCTCGGCTTCGAGGTGGAGGGTCGCACCCAACGGGCGCTCGTCGCGCACGCGCCGGAGCTGGCGGACATCGCGAGCGAGCGCATAGGCCTGGAGTTGGCGGGCATCGTGCGCAGCGGCCGCGCCGCGTGGGCGCTCGAGCACCAGACGGAGGTCCTCTGCCAGGCGATCCCCGAGCTCGCCCCCATGGCGGGCTTCGACCAGCGCAGCCCCTACCATGCCTTTGACGTGCTCGGGCACACGGCGCACGTCTGTCGCGGGGTGGAGGAGTTCACGGGAGGCAACGCGTCCGACGCGCTCAGGTGGGCCGCGCTCCTGCACGACGTCGCAAAGCCCAGCTGCTACTCGGAGGACGAGGGCGGACGAGGGCACTTCTTCGGCCATCCCAAGCTCGGCGCGCAGATGGCTGAGTCGATCATGAGGAGGCTCGCCCTCCCGGGGGAGCTCGTCTCTGCCACGCGCGCGCTGGTGCGCCTCCACGACCATGCCGTGCGGCCGACGAGCCGCTCCATCAGGCGCACCCTGCTCAAGCTCGAGCGCGCCTGCCCCGACCACGCCAAGCCCCTCGCCTTCGACCTCCTGGACCTCAAGCGCGCGGACGCCGTGGCCAAGGTGCCGGGGGTCGCGGGCTACGCCGCCGAGCTCGACCAGGTGAGCGCCGCCCTGAGGAGGGAGATCGCCTCGGGCAGCGCCTACCGCCTCAAGGACCTTCCCGTGAGCGGTGCCGACGTCATGAGGGTGACGGGCATCCAGCCTGGCCCTGGGGTGGGGCTGATCCTGGCGGAGCTCCTCTCCGCCGTGGTCAACGACGAGCTGCCCAACAGGCGAGAGGTGCTCCTGGGGCAGATCAGGCTCTAGGGGAGGGCGTGAGCCTGCGGGAGGGGCCGCCCGCGCCGGGCGTGGTTGCCCTTGCGAAGGGCGTGCCTGACGCGTTGGCCCTTGTGGGGGACGTGCGGGGCGTGGCGCCTCTCGTGAAGGAATTGTGTCCAAAAAATCCCATCGACTTCTCCTTGCACGGCTTGGTGCGTTCACGTATAGTCTCTTCTCGCACCAAGCGCACAGGGCAACCGATTGGGACGTCGTCTAGCGGTAGGACAACGGATTCTGGTTCCGTCAGCGGGAGTTCGATTCTCTCCGTCCCAGCCAAGTGCACCCACATACGGCCCGTTCGTCTAGCGGTTCAGGACGCCGCCCTCTCAAGGCGGAG